>DASZPI010000339.1:0-4821 GCA_035550355.1 Pirellulales bacterium | reverse complement strand
AACAATTTCTCGCTCATCTTGCGGCGCAGGTCGGCGTAGCGCGAGTCGTCGGCCAGGTTCACCAGCTCGTCGGGGTCTTCCTGCAAGTCGTACAACTCGATCGGATCACGCCACACGTACTTCTGCACCTCGCGGCGGCCGATGTACTTGTCGCCGTGCTCGATCGTCAGTCGCCAGGGCGACCGGTCTTCGACCTCCTTGGCGTTGAGGAACGGCATCTCGTAGCACAGGTTCCAGATCAACTTATACCGCCGCTCGCGCAGCGTGCGCATCGGGTAATACATCGTCACCTCGTGCATCACGTGGCTGAGCACGACCGAGTCCCAACCGGTGGTCTGCTCCTGCTCGACGATCGGCAGCAGGCTGCGGCCGTGCAGCGGATACGGGCTTTTGACGCCGGTCCAATCGAGCACCGTCGGCGTGACGTCGGCCAAGGTGACGAGTGCATCGCACACGATGCCGCGCTTCGTGGCCTGCGGATTGTGGAGGATCATCGGCACCTGCACGCCCGGCTCGTACTGCGTGTAGCCGTGCGGAAAAGCGGCCCCCTGGTCGGAAAAGAACATCACCAGCGTGTCGTCTTTTTTGCCGCTGCGCTCGAGCATCGCCAAGGCCTGGCCGAATCCGTCGTCCATGCGCTCGACGTACTCGCAGTACTCGGCAAATTCCTCGCGCATGTCGGGCCGGTCGGGCACCGAGCTGGGCAAGTGCAGCGTGGCCGGGTCGAGGCTGCGCGGTGGCGGAGGCTTCAACGTTCGCCGTTCATCGGGCAGCTTCAACATTGGCTGCGGGTCGTGCGTGCACAGCACCACCAGAAACGGCCGATCGCCGCAGTCGCGAATGAAGCGCTCGGCAGCTTCGGCCATCTTCGGGATGTCACGGCTGTTCTGCGGATCGATCAGGTCCAGCTCGTAGTGCCCGGGCAACTGATAGAAACTCGTCTTGCCGAACAGCGCGGTCCGGTAACCGTCGGCCTTGACGATGTCGAACACCGTCTTCACTTTCGGCAGCAGCACGCCGTTGTGGAACGAGTGCCCGTGCGTGTACTGGCCGTTGGCGTGCGTGAGCAGGCCGGTGTAGATCACGCCTCGGCTGGGGCCGCACGAAGCGACGGTGCAAAACGCATTGGCGAAGCGCGTGCCCCCCGCGGCCAGCCGATCGAGGTTCGGCGTGCGAATATCGGGATGGCCGTAGCAGCCCATGTCGCTGCGCGTGTGGTTGTCGCTGATCAGCAGCAAGACATTTTTCCGGGCCGCTTCAACCAGCGCCGGCCAAACCAGCAGCAGGGCAACGAGCACGAACGACCGCATCACCATTGCTTCGCACTCCCGGCTGCCTACCGTCTTCTCCCCTCAGCTCACCGCTTCGCGCTTCTTCGGCTTGTAAATTTCAGTGGCGGTGCCAAAGTACACTTCGCCGGCAAAGGCCACCGTCTCGCTGAGCGTGGGGTGCGGGTGGATGCTCTCGGTCAGGTCGCGCACGTCGCAACCCATCTCGATCGCCAGCACCCCTTCGGCAATCAACTCGCCCGCTCCCGGCCCCACAATGCCCACGCCGAGAATGCGATCCAGCTCTGGATCGACGATCAGCTTCGTCAGTCCCTCGGTGCGCCCCAGCGATTGAGCCCGACCACTGGCCGCCCACGGATACTTGACCACCTCGACCTCGCGGCCGGCGGCTTGCGCTTGCGATTCAGTCAGCCCGGCCCAGGCGATCTCGGGATCGGTAAACACCACGGCGGGAATCGCTTTCGGCTCGAACGTTGCGGGTTCGCCGTGCAACACCTCGGCGGCAACGCGCCCTTCGTGCGACGCCTTGTGGGCCAGCATTGGCTCGCCCGCCACGTCGCCGATCGCCAGGATGTGCGGGTCGGCGGTCCGCTGCTGGTGGTCGACTTCGACAAAGCCGCGGTCGTTGACTTTCACCTTCGTATTCTCAAGGCCCAAGCCCTTGGAGTTCGGCCGTCGGCCGACTGACACCAACACGCGGCTGAACCGCTCGGTGCGCACTCCCTCGGGCCCGTCGAACGCCACCTCGATCGCGTCCCCCTTGTCGGCGAGCCCCGTGACCTTGGTTTTGAGATAGATGCCGGCGTACAGCGATTGCAGCCGCTGGTGCAACGGCTTGACCAGGTCGCGATCGGCCCCCGGCAACAGGCCGTCGGTCAGCTCGACGACGCTGACCTTGGTGCCCAGCTCGGCATACACGCTGCCCATCTCCAGGCCGATATATCCGCCGCCGACGACGAGCAGGGTTTCGGGAATATCGCGCAGCTCGAGCGCCCCGGTCGAATCCATCACGCGATCGGTCGGCAAGTCGAACGCAGGAATTTTGGTGGGCACGCTGCCGCTGGCCAGGATGCAGTGGTCGAACGTCAGGCGATCCGCGCCTTCGGGCCAGGTTGCTCGGTCGTCGCCTTCGAGGCGCAGCGTAGTCGAGTTCTCGAACACGCCGCGGGCGTTGATCACGCGCACCTTGCGCTGCTTGGCCAACTGCTTCAGGCCGCCGGTAAGCGTGGCGATGACCTTCTCTTTGCGGGCGCGCAGGGCGTCGATCCGCACGTCGCGCTTTTCAAGTGTCACGCCCCACTCGTGCGTTAGCTCGCGGGCTTCGCTGACTACCTTGGCCACGTGCAGCAGCGCCTTCGACGGAATGCAGCCGCGCAGCAGGCAGGTGCCGCCGAGGCGCGGGTCGGCCTCGACGATCGTCACATCCATTCCCAGGTCGGCAGCCAAAAACGCCGCCGCATATCCCCCCGGTCCGCCTCCAAGAACAATCAAAGGACAGTGCATGATGACTCTGATTTCGACATCGTGGATCGCAACGCGACCATCATAGCTCGCGGCAGCGCCCAGCGGAACGAATCGCCCGCCATGCCGGCGCAATCGGCAAAATTGCCAGTCGTTTACGCCAGGGGTACAGTATCGATATGACCACCGTCGAGCGACCAGCCACCGTCGAATCGCCGAAGCTGATCTCCGTCGAGGAGTATCTGGCCGCCGAGCTCGTTTCTCCGGTCAAGCACGAGTACGTCGGAGGGCAGGTCTATATGATGGCCGGGGCGCGGAACGTCCATAACATCATCTCCGGAAATATCTACGCGTCGTTGCACAACGGCCTGCGCGGCAAGCCTTGCCGGCCGTTCAACAGCGATACCAAGGTGCACATCGTCCTGCCCACGCAAGTGCGGTTCTACTATCCCGACGTGCAGGTCGTGTGCAAACAGAACCCGCAGAGCGACTCGTACCAGGATGAGCCGACCGTCGTCGTCGAAGTGCTTTCGCGCTCAACGCGCCGCATCGACGAAGGCGAGAAGAAGGACGCGTATCTAACCATCCCTTCGCTTGCGGTCTACTTGCTTGTCGAAACCGAGTCGGCGACGATCACCGCGTTCCGCCGCACCGAACAAGGCTTCGTGCGCCAGGTGCATTGCGGTCTCGAGACGACGATCGCGCTGGCCGAGGTCGACGCCGCACTACCGTTGGCCGAAGTCTACGAAACGGTCCAGTTCGTCCCCGAACCCGCCGACGACCAAGGCCGCGGCTGATCGGCAAGCACAGGCAAGCGAGCGATCGTCTCCGCTCAGCTCACGCCGTATTTTTTGAACCACGCCAGCATCCGCTTCCAGCCGTCCTCGGCGTCGGCCTTCACGTAGCTCGGCCGATAGTCGGCATTGAACGCGTGCGGCGCGTCGCGATAGACGAAAATCTCCGACGGCTTGTCCGCCTCGGCCAGCGCCTTGCGCATCGCTTCGACCGTATCCAGCGGAATGCCAGTGTCCTTGCCGCCATACAGGCCCAGCACCGGCGCCTTGAGCTCCGCCGCCAGATCGATCGGACTCTTCGGGTGCAGCGCATCGGCATCGCTCTTCAGCCGACCGTACCACGCCACCCCCGCCTTCAGCGCCGGATTGTGCGCCGCATACAACCATACGATCCGCCCGCCCCAGCAGAACCCCGTGATCGCCAGCTTGCTCGTGTCGGCGTGACCCGAGTTCTTCGCCCAGGCCACCGCAGCATCGAGGTCCGACATCACCTGCGCGTCGGGCACCTTCGAGACGATCGCGAAGATCGCCTCGCGACCCTCGGCCTTCGAGACGTCGCCTTGCCGCGCGTACAGCTCCGGAGCAATCGCCAGGTAGCCAACCTTCGCCAGCCGGCGACAAAGGTCCTTGATGTGCTCATGGACGCCAAAGATCTCCTGTACCACCAGGACCGTCGGCAGCCGAGTTCCGCCAGCGGGCATAGCGCGATAGCCCGGGATCTCACCGTCGGCAACCGGAATCTTCACTTCCCCCGCTTCGAGACCCGCGGTGTCGGTCGTAATGGTTTGTGCCGTCACGGGCTGCACCGCCAAGGCGAACCCGGTGGCGAGCGTCGTCACGACAAAGCTGCGACGCGTGACGTCGGACCTGGGAACGACGCTGATGATGTCCTCGTGCATAAATGCTTTCCTTCGATCGGTCGAGTGCGACGTCGCGCCCCACAAAGCGGTCTTGTACTGTTGCCGATGGCGAAAGTCGAGGCCCCAGCACGACGGAACGATTTCCGCCGCGTGGCCTAGTTTTGCCTTCGACAATCGCGGGCCAACTTGCTTGAATGCCCACCAGTCGATGGGTGGTGGAGCAGGTTGAAGACAGGCCCGACAACAATGGTCGTCGAGACGGTGAGTGAAGCAAGTGCGTGGGCCGACCCGGTCTTGGGGTTCGCACCACGCACACTCTTCGGTCACTGGCCGAGCGTCTCGACAACCGCGCTCCAGCGGCAGGGATGAAAAAGCGGAAAGCGGACAGCAGACAGCGGAGGATGGCCACCGCCGGCT
>DASZPI010000338.1:0-1555 GCA_035550355.1 Pirellulales bacterium | reverse complement strand
ACTTCACCGAGCCTGCGGCGCTGCTTGAAGCGGCCGCCGCCGGGGCCGACGCGCAAAACAGTGTTCGTTGGCTGGCCGTTGTCGAACAACTTGCGTCGCGCATCAGCATCGACTGATGGCCGATACGCAGACAGTTCCCCTCAACCGGCCGCTGCCGAGCGCGGTCGTTATGCGGCGGAATCCGAATACTGTAGTTGCGTATACAAGATTTCTTGGCGACAGCAAAAGAACGCATCCAGAATTCGCGGATCGAACGCCGTGCCCCTTCCCTCCTCGAGAATCGAGAAGCATTTTTCCAGCTCGAACGACGGTTTGTAGGGTCGCGGGCTGGCGAGCATGTCAAATGTGTCGGCGATCGCCGTCATCCGGCCTTCGATCGGAATATCTTCGCCGGCCAGGCCCAAGGGATAGCCCGTACCGTCCCAGCGCTCGTGATGGCTGAGCGAGATCGTCGCGGCAAGGGCGAGGATCGGCGACTGCGTTGCCGCCAGCAGGCGTGCGCCGATTTCGGTGTGATTGCGCAATGTTTTCAGTTCATCGTCCGACAGCCGCTCAATCGGCATTTGCCGTTTGGCAACGTATTTCGAAAGGATCGCAAACTCTTCGGGCGCGACCTTCTCGGGCTTTTGCACGATCGCATCGGGCAGCGCGATGTTGCCAATATCGTGTAGTTGCGCGGCTTGCTCGAGAACATCCAGACAATCGCCTCGCCAGCCCAGGGCTTTCGCCATCAGCCGGGTGTAGCGGCCCACGCGCGCCACATGCCGCCCCGCTTCTTGGTCGCGGTACTCGCAGGCGCGGGCCAAGCACAGCGTGATTTCCTGCCGAGATCGAGCCAGCTCGGCCGTCCGACGCAGCACTTCCGCCTCGAGCCCCTTGGAGTAGGTCTCCAGATGATCGAAATGCTGCTTGACCAGCAGCACGTTGCGAATTCGCGGGATCAACTCGGCCGGGTCGATCGGCTTGCCGAGAAACTCGTTGGCCCCGAGCGACAAGGCCCGACGCTTGGTGGTCTGATCGGCCGCCGCGGTCAGGATGATTACCGGCAGGCTCGCCCAGCGCCGATCGGCGCGCAAGGATTCGAGAATGTCGAGCCCGCTGACAAAAGGCATCATCAGGTCCAGCAACAATACGTCGGGCTGCTCGAGCTCCAACTGTTCGAACACCACACGCGAATCGGTGCCGCTGATGAAGTTCGTGTATCCTTCCAGTCGCAGATACTGCTGAACAACTTTCAGGTTGATCGGCTCGTCATCGACCGCCATGATTTTTGCTTTTCGCAGGCCGACGTCGCGCATGACCATGGGGACCGATGCGCCCGAGTTTTCTGGCTCGGCTTGCGTATCCGAAACGCCCGTGACGACGCCCCGCTGCGTGAGCGGATTACAATCCGTCGTCGCTGGCCCGAATGTGCCTGATTGGCCGCCTGTGATCATGTCGTTTGCTCGTGTAACCGCTGCTGGAATCGACCGAGGTTCGCCGATCGGCGCTCACGAATCAAATTTAGGTCGGACTGGCGCAGCCGACCGGCAAGCAGAGGGAAATCAGCATGGAT
>DASZPI010000337.1:0-5922 GCA_035550355.1 Pirellulales bacterium | reverse complement strand
ATCTCTTTATGCGCCTTGCTCTGGGCGTGGAACCTCGGTCATCCGGGCCGCGCCCCAATCGATTCGGCCCGAAAAACGTCCGCGCAGCGAAAGGCCGATGCTCAAACACGACAGAACCGGCCAAATTCGTTGTTCGCGATGACACCGGGCAAATTTGCGAGCGGAACAAACTCGAGTCGCAGCGCGACAATCACGGTACACGCCGGAAGTCATCAAAATTCGCACAGCGCGACCATTCCGGTTATTGCCAAACCCACGATCAAAAAATCAACTCCGCCGACGGTGCGGGTCGAAGTCCGTGCGGCACAATCGCCGCCGGCTGAACCGGCGGGACCAAGGCTCTCGCCCGACCCCTGGTTGTCGATCCGCGGCATCAAGCCGGCAACGGGACCCGCGGGCACGCCGATCACGATCCAAGGAGCAGGTTTTGCAAAGACCGATCGTGTCCGCTTCTTTGTGGGTAACGCGAGCAAGCTCGCCCAATTCACCGTCATTTCCAACGAGGAAATCAACGTCACCGCACCGGAATGGCTGCGGCCAGGCGCCGTTGCCTTGATCGTGATTGAAACGCCGCAGGGCGTGACGACCAGTTTTCCAGCCGATTTTGTGTGGGTCGGCGATGACAAATCGCGGCGAACCATCGTCGCCAACGCCTCCGAGTTCCGCGTGGTGAGCGATGGCGGGGTTCAACGGGACGGAGATGCTACCATTTTTGTCCAGCCAGGCGGGGCCTTGTCGTCGGGAAACCTTTTGGAAGCTCACGAGAAGTCTCGCCATGGGCCGTACTTTGTTAGTCCAGGCGCAACCGCCGATATCGGCGCGCGTGAATGTATTGTCTATGCCGAGCCTGGCGCGACTCTAAGCGCGAACACTACTGACCGCACGCAGTTGATCTCGACACCGCGCATTACGCTCAGTGACGCCGGTGTATTTGTTTATTCGGCCTCCCCAAGGCCATTGGACGTCGCGACGCCGATGCAACCACCCTCGATTGTGGATATCACTCCGCGGGTGGCTCACGTCGCGGAAACGATTGTGTTGCGCGGCAAGGGACTGGCCACGGCGTCAAACGTCGAACTAGTCCGTGTTTCGGGGTACGCGCCGATTGCGGCCGGCTTCCGAGTTGTGAGCGACCACGAACTGCGCGTCGAGGTTCCGAGCGAGTTGCTCGGCCTGAATGACAAAGTTCGGCGAGAGCCGTTTCATATCATCGTCACAACGAAACGTGGCGTTACCTTCACAGCCTTCGATGGTGGCATTGTGCGGCTCAGTCAACCGTACTCCAACGATGTCAATGATAAAGTCGCTTGGATCGATCCAGGCGGTGTGTTCACGGGCAGCACCGGTGTGTTGAACATTCGTGGCGGAGGAACGGTGTGGGAAGGGGGTGGAGCATTCACCATCTTTGTCGCAGCCGGCGGCCGCTTGGATGCACGCCGGGGGCTTAAAGGAACGGTTTATTACGAACCGGGGACTCTGGTGAAACAATCATCGAATGACGGTGTGCGTTGGATTGAAGCTCCCCACGTCGCGGCAAGCGTGCTTGATTTCAACTTTACCATCATTAACAAGCTCAAGTCGCCCGTAGATTGAAACCAACGAATCGCGTGACGCCATGGGTATTCAGTCGCCATTATCCGCAAACAACACGTCAACGCCTACTCCGGCGATTGTCGTGCCCGAGCTGCGCGGCGGCCGGTTTATTTACGATTCACAAGGGACGCCAGTGGTGCGCCGTGGCCGCTGGGCCGACGTGTATGCCTTCCAGCGCGACGATGGCCAGGTGCAGGCACTGCGCGTGTGGCGCGACGGCGGACACGCGATTGCGACCAGCTACGCGACGGTACACGACTATTTCGAACACCGCCATGTGCCGGGATTAGCGCGCTTTTGCTGCCACATGCGTGGCGCCAACTTGTCAGGCATGTCGGAAGTGGCGCCCGTGGTGGTGATGGATTGGGTGCAGGGCCTCACGCTCGACGCCTGGGTTGCCGAGCAAATCAACTACAACAAACTTGATGCCATTGCGCGCGTTGCCGCATTGTGGCATGAATTGACGAAGGGGCTTGCACAGCACGGCGTCGTGCATGGCGACCTCGAGCCGGGCAACGTTTTTGTCGAGCCTTCCGGACGATTGACGCTTGTCGATTACGACTGCATGGCGGTGCCGACGACGTTTTCGGAGCCGACTCTAGAGGCCGGCACGCCGCCGTACCAGCACCCTGGCCGCGGCATGCACACGCAGATGTTTGCGGGACTCGACAACTTCTCGGCTCTCGTGATCTATGCCGCGCTGCGCGCGTTGGCGGCTGACCCCAATCTATTGCAGAGCTACCCGGCCGGGGGCAATCGCGGCCGGTTGTTGTTTTCTGCTGACGACTTTGCAGGTCGTGAAGATTCGATATTGCTGAAGGACCTGTTCGCGTCGCCCGACGATGGGGTGCGCGATCTGGCTCATAATCTGCGAGCGCTCGCGCATGGCAACTTGCACGATGTGCCCCCGATCGACGAAGTATTGTTGTGGGGTCACTCGCTTGAGAGCCTGCTTGCTCGTCGCGATTTCGACCTCGCAGTGCAGCTTGTCGGCCGCCTCGGGGCGCAGGAGCACATCGATTGGCGCTTGCTGCCTGCAATCGACGACGCTCACCGGCACGTGGCCGCTCGTCAGGCGCTCGAAATAGCAGTTGATTCTGGCGACGTCGCCAAGGTCGAAAGCACCTACAATGAATCGCTGTCGGCCGATTATCCCGCCGCGGCCGCCGTCGCGTACCGCGCCCAGCGCATGCTCGAAGCAGCCCATGCCCAGCGACTGCTCGACGAAGCCGTCGCCGCAAAAAGATGGACTGAGTTCGAGCGGCTCTGGTTGCTCTATGGAACATCCGCTGCACCGTCAGCAGCCGAACGACATCGAAGGCTTTTCGATGCGCTTCAAGCTGCCAAACGGCTCGAAGCGATGCTCGATGACCCGGCGAGTGACGAACAGACAACCGCTTCGCAGTGGCGATCGCTGTTCGGCGATGGCGAACCTCCATTGGCCGATCAGCTGCAGTCCACATACGAGCGTCGGCGCCTGCGACAGAGATACTTTACGCAGATCGTAGAGCTCCTCGGTGCGATGCGGGAAGCTCCCACATTCGCTGCCGACCAACAACTGCGCAAGTTGTGGAAGGAAGCGGAGCCACTCGGCGATACGCGATTGGAGACGCTGCGCGGACACTATCGGTTGGCCAAGCAACGCATGAAGCGGATGCGTTGGTTGAATTCGCTGGCGCAATCGCCAACGCTTAATGGCGAGCAGCAGATCGCTTCCTGCCTGCGCTATTTGCCGGCCACCTATCACGAGAAGCTGCCAGGGCGCATTCAAGTCGCGCGGCAGCGACTTGAGGCGGTGCGCATCTTGGAAAGTGCGGCGCTGGAGCCGATTTCTGATCGGCGATTGCTTGATGCCTGGTCGGCCGTCGTCTCGGCCAAAGGACAGGCATTGGTTTCTGCCGAGCGTACGAATCGCGTCTCCCTAGCGCAGCGGCGCGTGGCGCTGCTTTCCGAGTTGGAAGCACTCGGCTCCCTGACGCCGCATGAGCGCGATCGACGCGTCATGGAACTTTGGGACGATTCGCTATTGGCTGGCTGCGCAGAGGCGGCGCCCGTCAGGTGGATGCGCGAAGATGCAACGGCGCGCGACGATGCTATCGCGGCACTTGCCGGCGCGCTCGAACTCGGCGACGCAGAATTGATCGCCGCGGCCCGAAATGACGTTTGTCTGCGCGATTTTCCGTTGCCCGAAGCGTTGAATGCGCGATTATCTGCGTACGATGAGCTGGCTGTGCAGGCCCGGAACGAGCGGCGGCACGCGTTGGCGCAAGCGGTTCTTAATCACGATCTCACTCGATTCTGTGACCTTTTCGATCGCGAACTGGTTGCCGATCTCTGTCGGCACTTGCCGCATCACGAGCGCATCGTCAGCGATTGGGTGGAACGCGAGATTCTACCGCAAAGCAAACCAGGCCTCGACGGCGAGGCCGAAACAGGATTGCGGTGGACGGGCTCGCGCCATTGCCAGGCGCGCTGGACCTGGCCCGCGTCAACGATCACCGATCGCTGCGTGCTGGCCGTGCTACGCGAGGCGCCGCGCCGACATGAGACTCCCGGCGATTTATCGCCGTTGTACAGCATTGACGTTTCGCACCATGTCGGTTCGAACGTGACGCCGACGGTCGAGTTGCCATTCGAACCCGAGTGGCTCGCCGCCGGTGTGTTCGTGTGGACGGTCGTCGATCTGGGCTATCAGTCGTTCTACAGCGAGCCGCTCTGCTTCGGTCCATTGCGGCCGCCCGATCAATAGCACCGGCCGGGCACACGCCCGTCATGGCTGGTCATTGATCGATCTTCACGTTTCTCGAACATGGGAGAATCCTCATGAGCGCTCACGTTCTGCGCATTGATCTGTCGCAAGGGGCTTGCGACTTCGAACCGATTGCCCTCGAGCCGGGCGTGCCGATGCTCGATCGTTCCGGGGCCAACTACGTTCTGCTGCGGCGCTGGTGTGGCGATCTGGTTGCCGAGCCGAGCGTCGAAAGCAGCGACGGAGCGCGATTCTTCCTGCGCAACGAGCCGCAGGGGCGCCTGGCCGAAGTCACGTGTCTTCCGGCTTCCATGGCTGATCTCAGCGGTCCGTGCAAGTCCGATGTTGCCGCATTGCTCGAGTGCTTGCAGCAAGCGAAGGCGTCGTCACCGCACGAGCAGGCGTTGCTGCGCACCGCGCGCTCGGCGCTGATGAATGCCGAAAGGCGCGATGATCTCGGCCAGCGCGAAGGTTGCTTCGTCAAGTATCGCGAGACGGGCGGCCCGTGGCGTTTGGCGTGGTGCTGGGGCTTCCGGCGCAAGCATTCGCAACCGGCGAGCGCCGCGATCTGCAAGAACTCCGAATGTAGGCAGCTATTTTTGCATTCCGGAAAGGGAAAAGCGCGTTGCCCCGGTTGTGCGGTGACGACGACTCCCGCGCGCAATTGGCGACCTATGCGCAAGAATGCAATCGCAGCCCTGGCGATTGTTGTCGTGGCCGCAGCAATCTTCTCGGCTGGCCGAAAGAGCACTCGGTACAACCTGTTTGCGGGACCATGGAATGCCGAACACAGATCGGACCTGCAGAAAGGACAATCGATTTCGGCGACCGCCCGTGAAGCGTCGCCCGCGGCTGGCGAAACATCTGTCGCGGCAGCGACACCAGTCACGAAGGTCGAGGGCATGCCGCGTGCCGACGAGTATGTTCTCAACGTCCAACTGAAACCCGTGGCGACGGCAACGCGCAACGTCGACGTGCCAGTATCTAGCACAGCCCCGGCCCCTTTAGTTCCGGCTCTAGCCACTCAAGCTGTTCCAGCCCCGGCGAACCATCAGGCCTCTGCATCGGGTGGCACTGCCTCGACAAATCATCGGGCCACGTCCGAAGGCAAATCAATCGCGACGGCAACGCGACCAGGCGCCGCCACCGCGCAACCATGCGCCACCGTCGCACGACCGACCGGCGTCGCAGCGCATGCCGTCGCACCGTTGGCCCGCTCCGCAGCGGGACTTGATCGTCCTGTCGAGACGCTCGGCCACCCCATTGCAACCCCTGCGGGCATCGTTGCCAGCACCGCGCCATTAGCGCTAGCCAGCGGGCTTGCCTTGCACAATGGCAACGTGGTCGTCGGCCACGGCCCGTGGTCAGGCATCTGGAATGCCGCCCATTTGTTGCCCGGGACAGCAATCACAGGGATTAACGGCGTGCCGCTGGTCGGTTTCGACGACCGTACGCTCGGCGCTCACTTCGCAGCCCATCCGCTCGTCACCGGCAGCGTGGTCGAATACCGCGCGGCCGACGGTACGGTCGGCAAGCTCACGATCGTGTTGGTCGGGAAAGTTCATCGACGTTCTCCTTTA
>DASZPI010000336.1:0-6756 GCA_035550355.1 Pirellulales bacterium | reverse complement strand
CAACGCGCCCAGCAGCGGCGGCGCACCGCTGCTCAACCGGCGCTGGAGCGTACCGATGACCAGCGATCCCGAGATCGAGCGGCTCACGGCGCAACTGCGCCAAACGTACATCGACCAAGGTCTCGCCGCGCTGCCCAGTGTCTATCCGCTCGCGGTCAACGACTTCATTTTCACGCGATCAGTTGCCGGACTGGTGGCCATTGATTTCAAAACGGGCAAGCGCGTCTGGAATGGACCGATCGACGACGCGACCCGCGCGCTGCTGGACTCGGCCTCGGTCGAACCGGCTTCGAATGCGCCTCGGCTTGCGGCTTGGCTCGATAATCGCCTGTGGGACGACAACATTTACGGTTCGCTGAGCAGCGACGGACGAAGCATTTTTTGCGTCGAGGATCTCGCCTCCGATCTTTCGGGCGAATCGATGCGCACGACCGTCGGCCCGCACGGTCGCATCCTAATCGAGCCTGCCAATCGGCCCCAAAACCGATTGGCATCCTATTCGATCGCCACCGAAGGCAAGCTCGAATGGGATCTCGCCGTCGCCGCAAACGACCCGCGGCCAGAGTTGGCCGGTGCGTTCTTCCTGGGTCCGCCGCTGCCGTTGGCTGGACGGTTGTACGTACTCGCCGAAACCAAGGGCGAAATCCGACTCATCGCTCTGCGGCCGAAATCCGATGCCGACACCGGCGCCACGGGCGTCGAAGTGGAATGGTCGCAGCAGTTGGCGATGGTCGAGCGCACGATCAGCGAGGACGATGTTCGCCGGCTTGCCGGCGCCACGCCATCATTTGCCGACGGCGTGCTCGTTTGCCCAACCAGCGCCGGCGCGGTGATTGCCGTCGACCTCGCTACGCGCTCGCTGCTGTGGGGATATCGATACCAACGAGGCGAGGAGCCACAAATCCGCGGCCGCATGGCCGCCATGCAAATGTCCAGCGGCAACGGAACGGAAAACGAACACTGGTGTGACGCGACCGTCACGATCGCAGACGACCGGGTGTTGGTTACTCCGGTCGAGTCGCCGGCCCCAACCACCAATGGCGTGATGCCGGGTCCTGAAATTCACTGCCTCAACCTGCTGGACGGTAGCCGCCTTTGGACCCAGCCGCGCGAAGACGGCCTTTACATCGGCAGCATCGAGCATGGGAAAGTCACCATCGTTGGTAGTGGCCATCTCCGCCAACATCGCCTCAGCGACGGCAAGCTCGAATGGACCACGGTCCTGCCGGCCGGCAGCATGCCGAGCGGGCGCGGATTCTTTACCAGCGACCGCTATTTCCTGCCGCTCACGAGTGCGGAAGTAGCAGCCATCGACCTGCGGGACGGGCACGTCTCGGCACGAGCAAAGTCGCGCAGTGGTCAGATTCCCGGCAACCTGATCTGCTACCACGGCTCGGTCGTCTCGCAGGGCGCCGACTGCCTGGAGAGCTTTTATCAGCTCGACGAGCTTAGACAATACGTCGAGCAAACCCTTGCCACGAATGCCGCCAACCCGCAGGCCCAAGCGCTCAAGGCCGAGTTGGCGCTCAACGAAGGTCGACTTGACGAGGCGCTCGGCTTGCTGCGCCAGTCGTTCCAATCGAGCCCCGATCCTCGCACTCGGCAACTGCTGATCGACGCGCTGCTGCAAGGATTGCACGACGATTTTGCACGATATCGCTCGTCGGTGCCCGAACTCGACCGTTTGATCGAACATCCCGCGCAGCGGCTGCCGTATCTGCGCGAACTGGCGATCGGCTTACAAGCAACCGGCGAGACGCTCGCCGCGTTCAATGCATATTTAAAACTGGCAGACCTGCCTACCGGTTCCGACGAGCTGGAGCGCATTGGCCCCGACGCAACGTTGCTTGTTCGCCGCGATCGCTGGATTCAGGCGCATCTGCGCAGCTTGCACGCCAGCGCTACGTCGGAAGTTCGTCGCGCGATCGACGCAGCGCTCCAGCGGCGACTCGACGAGGCGACCGAGGCCGATACGGCCGAAGCACTGCGCAGGTTCCTCAGCTTCTTTGAAGGTCAGCCAATCGCTGACGAAGCGCGGATGCGATTGGCGCGGCGAGTCGCGGGGATCGCCACCCCGTTGGAATCGGAGCAGTTGCTGCGGCAGTTAGCGCAATCCGAGAACGCGGCAAATCAACGCTCGGCAGTCGCGTCGCTGGTCCGCCTGTTGAAAGAAGGCAATCGAATCGACGACGCAGCCCCGTACACCGCTGAATTGGCCCGTTGGTCGAACGACATCTGCCTCGATCAGAAGACTGGAGCCCAATTGCTGGCCGAATGGTTTCCGGACGACGCCGATCCGGCGCGCTCGTCGACCCACGCGTGGCCTGTAGGACTAGTGCAAAAAGAGGTGCTCAAGCCGCAGTCGGCATCGATGACGCGCGTCTTTCCGATCGACATTCGCGGTCCGCGTGGACCGTATTTCGATCAGATGACCGTCGAGTTCGATCAACAGGCGCAAGTGTTGCTTGGTCGCGACGGCCTCGGGCACGAGCGCTGGCGCGTCTCGCTCAGCGACAACCGCAACACCTACGGCTTTAACCACACGCTGATGCACACCCGAGTGGATGGACATTTAGTGATTGCGTCGATGGGTTTTCAATTGATCGCCATCGATACGTTGGGCGCAACAGGTAAATGGTCGCCGCGCATCTTGTGGCGTCAGGATCTGACCGACGTGCTGCCAAGCCGCGGACTGCAACCGATTCAGCCGCGCGTCGTCAACATGCCCTGGGGCATGCCGCGGCTGATGGCCAACGACTCGTTCGGCCGCCCCGTCGGAACGACCGGTCCGGTGACTAGCGAAATGGTCTGCTTCCAGCGCCAACGGCAATTGGTCGCGATCCACCCGCTCACCGGCAAGACCCTGTGGGTGCGCTCGGGTATTCAACCCGGCAGCGATATTTTCGGCGACGACGAAATGCTGTTCGTCACGCCTCCAAACTCGACCACAGCCTTGGTGCTGCGTGCCACCGATGGTCACGAGCTGGGCCGGCGCAGCGTGCCTGCCATCGAGCAGCGGCTGGCCACCTCCGGACACAAGGTGCTGGTGTGGTATACCAGTGCCGGCCGCGCGCATCTGAAACTCACCGACGTCTGGGCAGAGCAAGAACTCTGGCAGCAGGTGTTCAGCTCGGGTGCGAAGCCATGGCCGCTCGAAGACCAGACGGTCGGCGTGCTGCAACTCGATGGCCGCTTCGCACTGCTGAACATTGCGGACGGCCATCGGATCATCGACGCCAAGCTACCGGCCGAATCGTCGCTGACCGAGATCTTCGTGTTCCGCACGCCCGATCGCTACCTGCTGGTCACCAATCGTCCCTGGGCTAATCGCGACGGCGACAACATTCAACCGATCCCTAGCGGTGGGTTCGGCAATCCGCTGATCCACGGCAATGTGTTCGGCTTCGACCGGACCACCGGCGAGTGCGTATTCACCACACCGGTCGAAGGCCGCGCCCTGTCGTTCCACCAGCCGGCGAGCCTGCCGTTCCTGATGTTCGCTGCCCAGGTGTATCGCCAACAGCGGTCGATGCGCGAATCGCAGCCCCAGGTCGCGATCCTTTGCATCGATAAGCGCACTGGGCGCATTATCTACGATGATCGTTCGGCGGGGCCGATTCCGGCCATCGAGCTTGTCGGCGATCGCGATGCGCACGAGGCGCTGATACGCACGCCGCGCTTGGCCGTAAAGTTAAAGTTCACTGAAGAAGCTTGGCCTCCGGAATCCGAAAAGCCTCCCAAGCCTGAAGATCCGTTATCGACACGCGCCGGCCGCACCATCTCGCGCTCGATCGAAGACTGGATCGACCAGCAGCTTGTTCCGCTCCGGTTCATTTTTGAATGACATCCCTGCTTCGCATCACAATCGCCGTCGCGGTTGCCGGCGCGCTTTGCGCGACGAGCTTTGCCGCGCCGGTGCACGACCCCAAAGTCGATCGCGTCGTCGGTCGCGGGCTCGAATGGCTGGCGAATTCGCAATCCCGCCTTGGGCATTGGAGCGGCAGCGAGGGCCGCTATCCCACGGCGATGACCGCCCTGGCTGGCGTGGCGCTGTTGGGCGAAGGCTCGACGGCCACTCAGGGCAAGTACTCCCCCAAGATCCGTCGAGCGATCGACTACCTTGTAAGCCGTAGTCGCAGCAACGGTTTGATCGGCGACCCGAACAAAGACGATCGCTACACCTACGGTCATGGCTACTCGATGCTGTTTCTTTCGCAGGTGCTTGGTGAAGAGGAAGATGCCGATCGCCGCGAAACACTGATCGACGTCCTCACGCGGGCCGTGCAGTTCACCGGCGAAGCGCAGACCGCCGCGGGCGGATGGGGATACGTCAGCGCCAAAGACGGACACGGTTTCGACGAAGGCTCGACGACCATCACCCAGGTGCAGGGCCTGCGCAGTTGCCGCAACGCCGGGGTGCCGGTGCCAAAGGAAATCATCGACAAGGCCATCGCGTATATCCGCCGCTGCACGCTGCCCGATGGCGGTGTGCAGTACAGCTCGCAAGGGGGCGGTGGGCGGCCGGCCATCTCGGCCGCGGCGATCGCGTGCCTGTTCAATGCCGGCGATTACGATAGCCAATATGTTCCGAAGCTGCTCGCTTATTGCCGGCGAAACCTCGACAATATCCAAAACGAAAGCTTTGGCTACTGGCATTACGCCCACTACTACTACGCCCAGGTTTGCTACCGTGAAGGCGATAAGCATTGGGTTCCGTATCGCGACAAGGTGTTCGCCAAGCTGGCGGGCGAAGCGGGGGCCGATGGCTCGTGGAGCCAAGGTTACCTGGGCCCGGTCTACACGACCGCGGTGAACCTCACGATCCTGCAACTCGAAAATGGCACCCTGCCCATCTATCAACGCTGAAGGAAAACACGAGTTCTCCGTGGTGAATTACGAGTGCGGGGATCGCCTCGGTTCGTCGTTCATCATTCACAACTCATCACTCGCATGACGAACTTTGATTCTTCCGCATCGCGTCGCCTCACCGCCGCTCGTGCCCGCATTCTCGAGCAGCTTAGCCAGGTGATCGTCGGCCAGGGCGAGGTGATTGACGAACTGCTGATCTCGTTGTTCAGCCGTGGCCACTGTCTGCTCGAAGGTGTGCCAGGCTTGGCCAAGACTTTGATGGTCAGCACGCTGGCGCAGACCCTCAGTCTCTCGTTCAGCCGCATCCAGTTCACCCCCGACCTGATGCCTGCCGACATTACCGGCACTGAGATCATCGAGGAGAACAAGGCCACCGGCACGCGCGAGTTTCGCTTCCTCGAAGGGCCGCTGTTCGCCAATGTGATTCTGGCCGACGAGATCAATCGCACCCCGCCGAAAACGCAAGCGGCGTTGCTCGAAGCGATGCAAGAGCGCCAGGTTACCGCGGGCCGCGTGCGGCACGCGCTCGACGATCCGTTCTTCGTGCTGGCCACGCAAAACCCGATCGAGCAAGAGGGGACGTATCCCCTACCCGAGGCGCAGCAGGACCGCTTCATGTTCAAGGTCTTCGTGCGCTATCCCAGCTGTGCCGACGAATTCGAAATCGCGCGTCGCACGACCACCACCATGGCCGAGCAGGTCACGCCGGTGCTGATGGCCGAAGACATTTTGCAACTGCAGCGGATCGTGCGCGAAGTGCCGATTACCGACCACGTGGTCCGCTACACGTTGGCGCTCGTTCGGCAGACGCGCCCCCACGAATCGGGCGCTCCCGATTTCATTGCCGATCAGGTGAACTGGGGCGCCGGGCCGCGGGCCGTGCAGAACCTGATCCTGGGCGGCAAGGCGCGCGCCTTGTTGCACGGCCGCACGCATGTCTCGACCGAGGACATTCAGGCGCTCGCCAAGCCGGTGCTGCGGCATCGGATCATGCTCAACTTCGCTGCCGAAAGCGAAGGCATTACGCCCGACAAGGTGATCGAGCAGCTTATTGAGCGCACTCCGACCCAAGAAGACGAACTCACAGGCGATGCCCGATTCCAAAAGATTTTTGCATCCTGAGACGATTCAGCGGATTTCACGGCTCGACGCCCGCGCCCGCTACATCGTCGAAGGATTCCTGTCAGGCTCGCACCGCAGTCCGTATTTCGGCCAAAGCGTCGAGTTCCTGCAGCATCGCGAGTACGCGCGCGGCGACGATATGCGCCGCATCGATTGGAAGGTGTGGGCCAAGCAGAATCGCTATTACGTCAAGCAATACGAGGAAGACACGAACCTGCGTGCCACGCTGTTGGTCGACGTCTCGGCCAGCATGCGCTACGGCAGCGGACCGATGACCAAATACGATTACGGGAGCACGCTGGCCGTGAGCCTGGCGTACCTGCTGCTGCGGCAGCAGGACGCCGTTGGTTGCGTGTCGTTCGATTCGGCAGCACGCGTGACCGTGCCGCCGCGCTCGGCGCACAGCCACCTGCACGCGATCATCGAAGCGCTCTCGGTCAGCGAGCCGAAAGAGAAGACCGATCTGGCCCGCATTCTGCGCGATGTCGCCGAGGGTTCGCCACGACGCGGAATGATGATCCTGGTTTCCGACCTGTTCGTCGAGCGCCCTGGACTATTCAAAGGTTTGGGCATGCTGCGGCAACGCGGTCACGATGTGCTGCTGCTGCACGTGCTCGATGACGACGAGTTGGATTTCCCTTTCGACGGCCCCACGCGCTTCGAAGGGCTCGAATCGGTCGACCACCTCACTTGCAACCCGCGCGCGCTGCGAACCGGATATCTCGAGGCCATGCACCGCTACTTGGACGAGGTGCGGCGCGGCTG
>DASZPI010000335.1:0-4611 GCA_035550355.1 Pirellulales bacterium | reverse complement strand
AAACAACACCTCGCGCGCCGACGGATCGTCGAACGGCTGCCCGCGCCGGTCGAGTGCCGAAACACCGTGCTTCGGCAGCAACACAGCCACCGGGCCGCGCGCTTGTGCCAGTTTGCGGCCGATGTCGTCGCCGATTTGTGCGTTCTCGTCGGCGGTCGTGCGCATCAACGTCACGTTTGCATTGTGCTGGTGCAGCAGCCGCGACTGGAATCGTTCGGGCACCGTGTCGCGCGCGTGGAAATTCACCATGTCGGTCGCGCCGACAGAAACGACTTGCGGAATGCCGCATCGACCAGCAGCGGTGAGTCGCTGCGGACCAGCCGTCAGGAATCCTCCGACCAAATCGTCGGCCAATTCCGTGGTCGTAATGTCGAGCACGCCGGCGATGAGCCCTTCGGCGATGAGCGATTCCATGGCTTGGCCGCCGTTGCCCGTGGCGTGAAACACGAGCACTTCGCACCCGGCGTTCTCGAGCAGTGCGCGAGCTCGTTCTATGCAGGGAGTCGTGACCCCGAACATGGTCGCTGCCACGAGTGGTTTGTCGGCGCGCGATTCGTTCGACGGCGGCCACCGAACCATGCCTGCCATCGCGTGCGCGGCATTGAGCAACACCGGCCGGCTAATGCGGTTGATGCCCGCGATATCGACGATCGAATTCATCATCATGATGTCCTTGTCGCCGACGTACTGCCTGACCTGGCCCGAAGCCAAGGTGCTTACCATGAGCTTCGCAATGCCGATCGGCAGCGCACGCATCGCCGCCGTGGCGATGGTTGTTCCTGCCGAGCCACCGAGACCGAGCACTCCCGAGACAAGGCCGCTGGCATGGCGGGCCTGCAGTAGTTGCGCCGCGGCCTGTGCCGCAGCCGTGATGGCGGCGCCGCGGTCGGCGCGCTTGCGAAGCTGCGCGACCGAGGTTCCGGCCACGGCGTACAATTCGTCGCGCGAGATATCAGCAGCCGTCAGTGGCTCGCCGAGGCAGCCGGCATCGATCAGCGTGCAAGGGGCGCCGCATTGGATCAGCGCGTCGCGCACGTACGCCGCTTCGAGCCCCTTCGTGTCGAGCGTGGCCAGCAGGTGAACCGTGGCTGCCTTGGTCATGGGCAATCACTTCAGATCCTGTCCCCAGTTATTGTGGTCGGGTCCGGTCCATTCGTCGACAAATGCTCGCGCTGCCCAGGCGTTCCAAGCGCTTTCTAAGCGTGCGGCAATCTCAGGCTGCGACTCGATCAGGTTGTGCCGTTCGGTTCGGTCCGCTTCCAGATCGTACAGTTCCCAAGGCCCGCGCCACTTCTGGACCAGCTTCCAGCGGCCGTCGCGAACGGCCTTGTTGCCTTCGTGCTCCCAAAACAAAGGCTGCGCGCGATGGAGCGGCTTGCCTTCGAACGCCGGTCGCAACGAAACGCCTTCGGGCGGCAGAATTGCATTGCCGTTGAATTCCGCCGGATACTTGGCGTCGCAAAGGTCGACGGCGGTCGCCATCACATCAATCAAATGGGCAGGTTGTTTTTCTAGCGTGCCATGTCGGTTGGCAGGAATACCGTTGGGCCAATGCGCGATCATTGCCGAGCTGATGCCGCCTTCGTGTGTGAAATGTTTGTAGCGAAAGAATGGCGTGTTGTTGAGCGTGGCCCAGTTCATGCCCAGCCAAACGTTCGATTGCGGGCCGCCGATGGGCCCCTCGCCTTGCGTGGTGCCATTCGGTCCACTTTCGGCATTGCCGCCGTTATCGCTCATGAACAGAATCAGCGTGTCGTCCAGCACGCCGCGCTGCTTGAGGCCATCGATCAACGTGCCCATGCTGCGGTCGATGCACTCGACCATTGCAGCGTAGACGGCCATCATTTCATCGAACCGCTTCTTCTGCTCCTCGGTGCGTGTGTCCCACGCCGGCGATTCGTCGGGCCGAGGCGACAAGGGCCAGCGCGGGTCGATCATGCCAAGTTGCTTCTGCTTTGCATAACGCTGCTCGCGCAAGTGGTCCCAGCCTTGCATGTATTTTCCGCGATATTTTGCAATTACATCGGCCGGTGCACGCAAGGGGAAATGCACGGCGCCTTGTGCGATATACAGCAGGAACGGCTGTTGTTGGCCAAGCGCTTCGTCGACAAACTTCAGGCCCCAGTCGACGAACAAGTCGGTTGAGTACCAGTCGGCGCCCAGCTCGGGCGAGTCTTTCGGAATCTTGCGGCCGTTTAGGTACAGCGATTCGGTGCCGGGACGGTCACGCTCACGGGGGAAATAGACTTCGCCATATTTCGAGTTGAGCGATCGTTGAAATCCGCGCTCCCATGGTGGGGTGCCGTTCTGCTGCCCCAAATGCCATTTGCCGGTCATGGCGGTGAAGTAACCGGCATCGCGCAAGACTTCGGCGATCGTGACGCAGCGCGGCAGCAACCGCCCGTGAAAACCGCGCGACTTGGGCTCGACTTTTCCGTCGAGCCAACCCATGCCGGCCTGGTGCGAGTACAGGCCGGTCATCAAGGCAGCGCGCGTGGGACTGCAGCGCGGCGTATTGTAGAACTGCGTAAACCGCAGCCCTTCCGAGGCCATGGCATCGAGCCGAGGCGTGGGGATTTCGCTCCCATAACAGCCGATGTCGCTGAAGCCCATGTCGTCGACGAGCACGATTACGATGTTCGGCCGTCTAGGTGCTGCGGCCGCGGCGGTTGTCCTTGTCGGAAGAGAACTGGCCATTGCCGTGACGACAAGAGCAACGACGGCAAAGCGATCGATTGGGGATCGACGAAATACTGATGGAACGAGTGTCATGCGTGCGATCATGGATTGCGGGCGTTCGTCGGAAGTATGCGGAGCACCGAAGCCGGTGCGGCTTGTGCATTGTCCAGTCGAGGCCGCTGGATATCAACACTCGAAAAAGCCGCAGGCCGCCGGGCGATTGCAGCTCGATCAAACGTCGCGCGACGTCTGCCCAGCTTTGCGGGACGACAGGCTCAGCTCCACGAAGTCGCGAACCTGGCGAGTGATTGCTGTTTCGACCGGCAGTCGTTCCATCGAGCTCGCGCCGTAGAAGCCGTCGACGGGGGTGCGCTCGAGAACGTACTTGGCATCCGCCGGCGAGGCGATGGGTCCGCCGTGGCACAAAACCAGGCAGTCACCGCGCACGCTGCGGCACGCTTCGACGATCTCATGGATTCGCGGAATACATTCGTCCAGCGTGAGTGCCGAGTGGGCGCCGATCGTGCCGCTGGTCGTCAAACCCATATGCGCCACGATAATGTCGGCGCCGGCTTCGGTCATCCAGACGGCCTCTTGCGGATTAAAAACGTACGGCGTCGTCAGCAGATCCATCGCGTGGGCCGTTGCGATCAACTCGACCTCCAAGCGATAGCTCATGCCGGTTTCTTCGAGGTTTGCGCGAAACAACCCGTCGCACAGCCCCACCGTCGGAAAGTTCTGAACGCCCGCAAAGCCCATCGCCATCAACTCGCGCAAGAATGGCTCACGCAGCAGAAATGGATCGGTGCCGCACACGCCCGCAAGCACCGGCGTGCGCCGAACCGCCGTGAGCACTTCGCGGCCCATTTCCTTGACGATCTCGTTCGCGTTGCCGAAGGGCAGCATGCCCGCAAGCGATCCGCGGCCGGCCATGCGATAACGGCCGGAATTGTAGATCACGATCAGGTCGATGCCGCCGGCTTCCTCGCACTTGGCCGAGATGCCGGTTCCAGCGCCGCCGCCGACAATCGGCTGGCCGCGGGCGACCTTCTCGCGCAGGCGCTTTAAGACTTCGACGCGTTGGGGCGGCATGATCGTGGAGCTTGGTTTTGCGGATCGATCGCTACGACTTCGTCGCCATCCAAGCGGCAGTAAGTTGACCGAGCGAATGGTTGATACGCTCCAGATCGGTTGCCGCCTGGGCCGCGGCAGCTTCGGCGGCCTGAAGTTTTGCCTCGGCATCGCGGACCGCCGCTTCGGCGTCGGCGATGCGCTGTGGGCCGGTTTCGGCCGCTGTCTTCGCCGTGGCGATCGCCTGCTCGGCGGCGGTCAGCTTTTGTTGTGCCGCGCCGACTCCCTGCTTCAGAGTTTCCACTCGGGCCTGTGCCGCAGCGACGGCTCGTTGCGATTTCTCGGCTTCCTCCTTGGCGGCGTTCATCGCCTTTGTGGCGGCATTATGTGCTGCGGTCGGCGGCGCGAGTGCATCGATGGCAGCCTTGTGCTCGGCTTGCAGCTTGGGCATCTGCTCGCCCAGCGCGGTGCGCTGCGCGGTGACGTGCTTCACATGTTCGGCCATGCCGGTCAGCTCGCCGCCCAACAGTGTCACGGCGGCCACCAGCGGGTTCAGCTCACCAGACAGCGTTGCGACGCGCGCTTTTAAGGCGTCATGCTCAGCCGCGAACTGATTGATCCGATCGATCGACGGCCGGACTTCGTTGTCGAGCTTCTGCGTCGCCTCGCTTAGCGTCTTGTGATCGTTGCCGAGTTTCGTCAACTTTTCGGCCAACGCCTGCTGCTCGGCTTCAAGTTGGGCTACGAACGCGGCGACGCTTTGCAGCTCGAGCTCGAGCGCGGGCTTTTGATCGGCGGCCGCCTTGGCCACGGCTTCGGCCTTGGCTTGCTGATCCGCCTTTGTTCGCGCCACCGCATCGG
>DASZPI010000334.1:0-9473 GCA_035550355.1 Pirellulales bacterium | reverse complement strand
CCCGATGGGCCTGCCACAGCTTCACGCCCACCATCGGCCCGTTGGCGACGCAGCGGTCGAGCTCGGCCAGCGACTCGTCAACGTATTTCGGGTTCAAATAGACGAACCCGAAGGCGCGGTCGGGAAACTTGTCGATCGCCCGCAGCACTTCATCGTTTTCCTTGCGAAAGGTTTCGGGCGGCGGGTCGCGCGAGAACCGCAAGCCCATGTACACGCACACGCGCTCGATCTTGAACCGATCGGCAATCTCGATCAGGTGGGCGAGACGTTGTTCAGGCTCGGTGCCGCGCAAGTACGTGCCGGCAAGATGGCAATGCAGATCCCAAATCATTGGCACACGCTGCGCAGGAGTGAGTTTCGGCAGGCGGGATGCGACGGCGGGGTCGGACCGGACGTGCTCGATCCATCGGCCGATCGCGATGTATTATGCGATCGACACTACTGGCGAGCAAACCAAATTTGCGCCGGCGTCATGAACGCGCAGCTTGCGGCCGTCCGGTGTGCGACGACAATCAACCACTCCCAACTTCTTTCATCCAGGGCGGAGCGTGTCGCTATGCACCGTATTCTGTTTCGATGTGCGATCGTCGGTTTGTTCGTCGGCCAGCACGTCTTGGCTGCGTCCCCCGCGCCACCGGCGACCTTGCTGTGCGAAACGCAATCCCTCGTCTCCGCCGAGAAGTTCGACCGTCCCGAGTCGTTTGGCAAAAAAGCATCCGCCGGCCCACAAGGTTGGATGCCGGGCATTGGTCAATGGAGCATCAAGGATGGCGCCGCCTACGCGATTCAAGAAGGCCCCAGCGAAAAGCGGCCCAACGGGCACGAAGCAGTTTGCGAATACGCCACCGATCTCGGCGACCTGGTGCTCGCCGGCGAGTTCAAACTCGGCGCATCGCCGCAGGTCGGCTTCGTCTGCCGCGATACGCACCATCCGAATCACCATCTCGGCCGGGTGGTGATCACGCCGACGGCGATTTGGATTCAGAAAATGAGCGGCATCGCCAAGGAAACTCGACGCGAAGAGCTGCAAAAGATTGCAGTGAACATCGATCCGAACACCTGGCATCGCGTGACGGTCGAGGTTTGCGGCGACCGCTGGTTGGCGCGAGTCGATGAGCATGTTCTCGAAGCGAAGCACGAGCGGTTCGGCGACCGCAAAGGGCGAGTCGGCATGGTCGCGCGCGGCGAAGGAGCCCAGTTCCGCAACATGGCCCTGTGGAGCGCGACCCCGAAGCCGGCTAGCGCAAGTGGCCGAACATAAACGGCTTGATGAGCACCAGCCCCGCCACAAAGCCGCCGACGTGTGCGGCATAGGCGACGCCGCCGCTTTGCGTTCCCTCGCCCAGGGCGCCGAGGCCGCTGATCAATTGGAATAAGAACCAGATGCCGACCGCCACGTAGGCGGGGACCTCGGTCAGAAAGCGGAACAGAATCACCGTCACGCGCCGCTGCGAGTGCAGCACCATGTAGCCGCCGAGCACGCCCGAGATGGCACCCGACGCCCCCAGCGTGGGGATCAGCGCGTTGGGGCCGCCGACGCTCGCCAACACATGTGCCAGCGACGCCAGGATGCCGCACACCAGGTAAAAAGCCAGGTAGCGCAGGTGTCCCAGGTCGTCTTCGATATTATCGCCAAAGATCCATAGGAACCACATATTGCCGGCAATGTGCGCGATGCCGCCGTGCATGAAGATCGATGTGAGCAGCGTCAGCCATACCGGGATCGGCGTGGGCCGCAAGCCGGGTACCTCGACCTTCTCGCCCGAGAGCGGCTCGATCATCAAGTGGTCGTCCGTGACGATGTCTTTGCCGGTGATGATCTCTTGCGGCACGGCCGCGTAGGCGTAGGTAAAGTCGTTGTTCTCGCCCATGTTTTGCAGAAACACGAACACCAGCACGTTGACGATGATGATGCCGTAATTCACGAACGGCGTCGTGCGACGGTCGCTATTGTCGTCGCCCAGCGGAAAGACCATGTCGGCAAGCTCCTCGGTAATACGCCCCGGCGGCGCGTGGCGTCGCCGGCATTGTACCTTGGCGGGCGGTTCGTTTCGCCGGGGACAAATCTCGACTATCTTGTGAGCATGACTGCTTTGCCGCTGCGCGATCTGCCCGAGATTGCGGCGCTCGATGCGCCGCGGGCCTTGGTGCGCATCGCGCCGGAACTCGACGTCCCGATCACCGATCGTGTGCGCCGGCTGATCGATACGGCGCCGTTTCGCCGCCTGGCGCGCGTTCGTCAACTTGGCCTGGTCGCGCTCATCTATCCAGGCGCCACGCACACGCGGTTCGAACATTCGCTCGGCGTGTATCGGCTGGCGCTGTTGTTTCTGCGGCAGTTAGCGCAGGACGATCGATTTGCGGCGACGGTCAGCAATCGCGATGCTTCGCTGCTGGTCGTGGCGGCGCTGCTGCACGACATTGGTCATTGGGCGTTCTGCCATCCGATCGAAGACATGCGCCTGCCGGGTGTGCCGCATCACGAGCAGCTGGCGGAGCGGTCGCTGACGACGGGCGAGTTGGCCGAGGCGCTCGATCGCGATTGGGGAATTTCGGGCGTCGAGGTGGCGGAGCTGCTGGCCGGCAAACCGGCGCGGCCCGCGGCCCGCGCGTTGTCGAGCATTCTGGCCGGGCCGATCGACGTCGACAAAATGGATTACCTGGCCCGCGACAGCCTGCACGCCGGCGTGCCGTACGGCCGCAATTTCGACCAGGGGCGGCTGATCGCCAGCCTCTGCCTGAACGAAGCCGGCGATTCGCTGGCCATTACCGACAAGGGCAAAACCGCTGCCGAGATGATGCTGTTTGCGCGGTACGTGATGTTCAGCGAGGTGTACTGGCATCACGGCGTACGCGCGGCCACCGCCATGCTGCAGCGCGCGTTCTACCTGCTGCGCGCGCGACTCGACCTGCCGCGGCTGTTTGCCAGCGACGAGTCGGAAACCATCGCGGCACTGCAGCGATCGGCGCAGGATACGCCGGCCGCGGAGTTGCTCGACGGCTTGTTCGGCGCGCATCGCCAACTGTACAAGCGCGTCGCGCAGTGCAGTTGGTTCGAGAATCGGCCATGGTTCGACCGCCTGGCCCGGCAACCGTACACGCGCCTGGTCGCATGCTCCGAGCGCTTCGCACGCGCCGCGAGCAAACATCTGGGCGACACGATTGCCGCGCACGAAATTCTGTTCGACGCCCCGCCGCCTGGGCGCGAGATCGAATTCAAGGTTGAGGTGCATTTCAGCAAAGAAGGCCGCTACCGCGCGCTGGGCGACGTCTCGCCGGTGGTGCGCACGCTGGCCAAAGAACAGTTCGACGACTTCGTGAAGCGCGTACGGCTATTCGCGCATTCACGCGTCGCAGCGCGGCTGCGCGGGCACCCGCGACTGGCCGAAATGATGGACGAAGCCACCGAAGCACAATGATGATGCAAGGAGTTCAGCCATGATCGCTCGCTCGCTGTTACTGGCCGCTGCGGGACTCTTCGCGTCGGTTGCGATCGCGGACCCGGGTGCGGAGAAAGCGGCCGTGCCGTTGTTCGACGGCAAGAGCCTGGCCGGCTGGCAGATCAGCGACTTTGCGGGTCATGGCGAGGTGCAGGTCGAAGATGGCGAAATCATCCTCGAGCGCGGCGAATCGCTCACTGGCATCACGCTCGACAAACAGAAGTTTGCCGACACGTTGCCCAAAACCAACTACGAGCTCACGCTCGAAGCGATGCGGGTCGACGGCAACGACTTCTTTTGTGGCCTCACGTTTCCCGTGGGCGACGATCCGTGCAGCCTGATTGTCGGCGGCTGGGGCGGCGGCGTGGTCGGACTGTCGAGCCTCAACGGCGCCGACGCCTCGGAGAACGAAACCACGAGCTTCCACTCGTTCGAGAAAGGGAAGTGGTACCGCATTCGCCTGCGCGTCACGCCCGAAAGAATCTCGGCGTGGATCGACGATCAACAGGTGGCCGATGTCGCGCTCGACGAATATCAGTTGTCGATTCGCATCGAAGTCGAGCCATCGCGGCCGCTGGGCATCGCAAGCTGGTGCACGACCGCAGCGATCAAGAACATCGCCGTGCGCCGGCTGTAGGCATGGCTACATGATGCCGAAGTACGTTTCGACGGCGATATCGAAGTATTCGGGCGTCAGTTCCGGCGTCAGCTTCATGTACTTGCAGTAGCTGTGGATTTGCATCAGCAAATCGCGCGGCTGGCAGCAGCGAAAGGGGCGCTTCTTGGGCCTGTAGTGCCGTTCGATCAGGTAGTCGACCGCTGATTCGTTGTGATCGAAGCCGAGCTTTGCCGCCATCATGCGGAACAGGTGGCGGAAGTCTTCCTCGTTCGGGTCGGCGACGTCGATCTTGTACGGAATGCGGCGTAAGAACGCGTCGTCCACCAAGTCGCGCGGCTCGAGGTTCGTCGAGAAAATAATCAATTGATCGAACGGCACTTCGATTTTCTTGCCGTTGGGCATGTTGAGAAAATCGATCCGCTTTTCCAAAGGCACGATCCAGCGGTTGAGCAGCTCGACGATGCTCATCCGCTGCCGGCCAAAGTCGTCGATCACCAGCGAGCCGCAGTTGCTCTTGAGTTGCAGCGGCGCTTCGCTGATGCCGGTGCTGGTGTTGAGCGTCACTTCCAAGGCGCTCATCGTCAGTTCGCCGCCGACGACCACGGTCGGGCGGCGGACGCGAATCCAGCGCATGTCGATGTTCTGATTGTCGAGCAAGCCTGCGGTCCGCTGCACCGGCGCGACCTCGTGGTTGCTGGGGTCGAACAACCGCATGATCTCGCCATCGACCACCAGCGCGCGGGGAATCCAGATGAACTCGTCGAACGCCCGCATCACGCGTTCGGCGATGCTGCTTTTGCCGTTGCCCGGCGAGCCGTACAGAAACAGGCCGCGCCCCGAGTTGATGGCTGGTCCCAAGCGGCGGAGCATCGACTTGTTCAACAACAGATCGCCGAAAGCGCGGTCCAGGTCGTCGGGAGTCGGATGCTGGTGCATCAGCGATTGGGCCGCGACGCTGGCGATGTAATCCTTGATCGCGACCGGCGCGGAACCGAAGTACGTGCAATGGTCCGACATGCGGCGGGCACGCTCGCGGCCCATGTCGGTCAGTTGATATTGGTAATCGCCGGCGGCGGCGGCGCCGCGATAGACGATCGTCTGATCGGTCTTCATCTGCCGCAACAACTCGTCGAGCAGCTTGAACGGCAGCTTGATTTGATCGGCGACCTCGCGGCCGGTGGCGTCGCCGCGAGCGAGCAAGAACTTCAGGATCAGCGATTCAATAAAGCTGTCGCTGAGTTGTGCTTCCTTGAATGACGCGGGCTCGAGCGGCAGAAACTCGCTCTTTGCCGACCGGGCATTCGTGCCCTTGGCAGCGGCGGTCGCGGCGCCCGTGCCGCTGGCCACTTGGCTGCGAACGCGATTGATCAGCTCTTCGAGCCGCGAATCGTCAAAGCCCTTCGTGGCGCCCTTGGCGAGCTCGCCGGCGTTGGTTGCAGGCACGGAGCCCGCCGCGCGCGCAGCGGGCGGCGAGGTGCCCACCGGCACCTCGGGCCGACGCAGTAACATCGCGAGTTCAGGCGGCAACGCAGGTGACTGATCCTGCATGAGGGTAGCGCTTTTACGAGTGCCTTCGATCGAACGAGTATGCAACTCTAGGTCATTTCACCCACGGGTCAAACGGGGCGCTGTCGGCGCCGTGGGCTTCTGCGCGTCCTGCCGCCGCTGCCCGACGGTGGGGCGATTCGGCCGTCGCCGCGGCTGAGCCCCTGTTCACCAGACAAAACCCGCAAAACCGGTTAAACTGGCGAGCCTTGCCACAGGGAGAGACACGATGAGTTCAGCGAAGCAGCACGATCCGTTCAGCGCACGCAGCACGTTCGACACCGGCCATGGTTCGGCCGGCATCTATCGGCTTTCGAAGCTCGAGGACCTGGGCCTGTGTCGCGTGGTCGACCTGCCGTACTCGATCCGCATTTTGTTGGAAGCGGTGTTGCGCACCTGCGACGGCTACGAGGTTACCGAGCACGATGTGCGCGCCTTGGCCGGTTGGAAGCCGGGCCCCGCGCCCGACGTTGATGTACCGTTCAAACCGGCCCGCGTGGTGTTGCAAGACTTCACCGGCGTGCCCTGCGTCGTCGACTTGGCCGCCATGCGCGCCGCCATGAAGCGCCTGGGCGGCGACCCCAAAAAAATCAACCCACTCATTCCGGTCGACCTGGTCATCGACCACTCGGTGCAGGTCGATCAGTTCGGCACCAACCAGGCGCTGGAATTGAACGTCGACCTCGAGTACAGCCGCAACCGCGAGCGCTACGAGTTCCTGCGTTGGGGCCAGAAGGCCTTCAGCAACTTCCGCGTGGTGCCGCCCAGCGTGGGGATCGTGCACCAGGTGAACCTCGAATTCCTGGCGAAGTGCGTGTTCCTGCGCGACGACGGCCACGGCCCGGTAGCCGTGCCCGACAGCCTGGTGGGCACCGACAGCCACACCACGATGATCAACGGTCTGGGCGTGCTGGGCTGGGGCGTCGGCGGCATCGAGGCCGAGGCCGTGATGCTCGGCCAGCCGCTGTTCATGCTCATGCCCGAGGTCGTCGGCTTCGAGCTCACCGGCGAGCTGCCGGCCGCAGCAACCGCCACCGACCTGGTGCTCACTGTCACGCAAATCCTCCGCAAGGAAGGGGTGGTCAACAAGTTCGTCGAGTTCTTCGGACCCGGTGTCTCGCGGATGAAGCTCGCCGACCGGGCGACCATCGGCAACATGGCTCCCGAGTACGGCGCGACGATGGGCTTTTTCCCGATCGACGGCGAAACGCTCGAGTACCTCCGCCGCACCGGGCGCACCGACCAGGAAGTGCAACTCGTCGAACGCTACTGCAAAGAACAGCAACTGTGGCGCAGCGACTCGGCCCCGCCACCCAAGTTCACCAAGACGCTCAAGCTCGACCTGGGCACGGTCGAGCCGAGTCTGGCCGGGCCCAAGCGTCCGCAAGATCGCGTGGCGCTGTCGGCGATGAAGACTTCGTTCGAGCAAGCCTTGACGGCGCCGTTGGCGCAGCGCGGTTTCGCGCTCGATGCCGCCGCGCTGAAGCGCACCGGCACGGTGGCCAACAACGGTCACAGCACCACCATCGGCCACGGAGCGGTGGTGATCGCCGCGATCACCAGTTGTACGAACACCAGCAACCCGTCGGTGATGCTCGGGGCCGGTTTGCTCGCGCGCAACGCCGTCGCGCGGGGACTGAAGGTCAAGCCGTATGTGAAGACCAGCCTCGCCCCCGGATCGCGCGTGGTCACCGACTATTTCGATCGCGCCGGACTGACCGACTCGCTGAACGCGCTGGGATTCAACACCGTTGGCTACGGCTGCACCACCTGCATCGGCAATAGCGGCCCGCTACCCGATCCGGTGGCTAAGGCGGTCACCGAAGGCGATTTGGTCGCGTCGGCCGTGTTGAGCGGCAACCGCAATTTTGAAGGGCGCGTCAACCCGCTGGTGCGGGCCAACTACCTGGCCAGTCCGCCGCTGGTCGTCGCCTACGCGCTGGCCGGCACCACCGACATCGACCTGCTGAACGAGCCGCTGGGCACCGGCAAGGACGGCAAGCCGGTGTACCTGCGCGAGATTTGGCCCTCGCCCGATGAAGTGCGCCGCGTGGTCGACGAGATGGTGCGCCCCGAAATGTTCTCGAAGCGTTACAACAACGTGTTCGAGTCGAACGAGCGCTGGAACAAGCTGCCGGTCGGCGGCGGCGAGTTGTACCAGTGGGACGAGGCGAGCACATACATTCAGGAGCCGCCCTTCCTGGTTGAAGTGACGCCGCAGGCGAAGACGATCAAGCCGATTCGCGGCGCGCGAGTGTTGGCCTTGCTCGGCGATTCGATCACCACGGACCATATTTCGCCGGCCGGCAGCATCTCGGCCAAAAGCCCCGCGGGGCAGTTTCTACAGGCCCACGGCGTGACGCCTGCCGACTTCAACAGCTACGGCGCGCGGCGCGGCAACGACCGCGTAATGACGCGCGGCACGTTCGCCAACATTCGCATCCGCAACCAGTTGGCCCCAGGCACCGAAGGGGGCGTGACCCGCCACCTGCCCGACGGCGCGGTGATGTCGATCTACGACGCCTCGATGCAGTACCAGAAGGACGGCGTGCCGCTGATCGTGATCGCCGGCGCCGAGTACGGCACGGGCAGTAGCCGCGATTGGGCCGCCAAGGGGACGATGCTGCTGGGGGTGAAGGCGGTCATTGCGTTTTCGTACGAGCGCATCCACCGCAGCAACCTGGTTGGCATGGGCGTGCTGCCGCTGGAGTTCGTCGATAGCGCGACGTGGCAATCGCTGGGGCTCACCGGCGAGGAGACCTACGAGATACTCGGCCTCGACGACAGTCTACAGCCGCGGGCTCGGCTGACGGTGCGGGCCACGCGCCCCGACGGCACGGTCAACGAGTTCCCGGTTATCGCCCGCATCGACTCGCAGGTCGAGCGCGACTACTACCGCAACGGCGGCATTCTGCCGACGGTGCTGCTGAAGTTGGCGGGAAAAGGTTAGCTTTGGCTAGAACGAGATGGTGATCACCGTTGCCTTTTCAGTTCCTCAAATGTCCGACGCACGTATCAAAGATGATGCGAAACGCTTGATCGACCAACTGCCCGACGAGGCGACGTGGCCAGACTTGCAGTACGAAATCTAGGAACGGCAGGCGATTGAATCGGGACTTAACGATTCACGCGACGAGCAAACGATTCGGGTGAGTGAAGCCGTCGTGGCCCGACGCCGCACTTGAAACGATAAACACGAAAGCGCGAAAGCTGGAAGGCACGAAACAGCGGAGCGCGACCGCCGATTTGTTCGCGTTGTCTTGTGTTCGTGCTTTCGTGCTCAAATGAGTCGAAGCACAGCCTCACCACTTGAGGCCGAACTGCTCGCCGCCGTTCGATTTGGTCACGCCGCCCTTCAGGTGCTTGTGACGCGGCGGCGGCAACGGCGCCGGTGGCTCTTCCGGCTCTTCGGGTTTGCTGGCCTTCACCGGCTCGGGTTTCGCCTGGATCGCTTTCATCGACAGGCTGATCCGCTGCGCCTCGGGATCGATCGACAGCACCTTGGCTTCGATCGTATCGCCTTCCTTCACCACGTCGCGCACGCGGAACACGCGGCCGTGGGCCAGCTCCGAAATGTGCACCAGCCCCTCGACGCCCGGCTCGAGCTCGACGAACGCCCCGAAGTCCATCACCTTGGTCACGGTGCCGCGCACCGTGCTGCTGGTCGGGTACTTCATGGTGGCCGTGGTCCACGGGCTTTCCATCAGGTCGCGCATTGCCAGGCTGATTTTGCCGCTCTGCGGATCGATCTTGCGCACGAGCACGCGCACGGTGTCGCCGAGCTTGAGCACGTCGCCGGGATGTTTGACGCGCTGCCATGAAAGCTGGCTGACGTGCAGCAGGCCATCCACTCCGCCGAGGTCGACGAA
>DASZPI010000333.1:0-1930 GCA_035550355.1 Pirellulales bacterium | reverse complement strand
AGCGCGAAGCCGTCCTTGTCGCGGGTGCTCGTGAATCCTTGCCCTGAGCACACTGGCACCGGGTATCCGTTCGAAATAGCTGCGGCCGCTTCGTCAAAGTTTGTGACGAGCGTGACTGATTTGACCGGGTGTTGGCGAGCGACGCCCTCCAGCTCTTTCGGGCAGCCATAGTTTCCGTACTGCTTCGCCCGATTGGCCGAGTAAGTGGTCAGGTCAACCTTGTCGTACGGCTGTCGGTAGAGCACGCCCCAATCACGGACCCACTTCGCCGCGGCACCACCGTAGCTGCCGTCGCTCCAGCCGCCTTGTGACACACCGCGAGCTTGCACGCGGGAGCCGCCGTAGATCGGCTCCGTTGCGACCGGCTTCCACTCGCCATTCTTGCCGAGTTTCCAGTCGACGGCCGACAGTTCATCGACGGCATGGGCCCAGCCCCACGAGACGCAGTTGTGAGCTGCGATGTCGCCGACGAAGAACGAATGGTCGTGCTCGACCTCCAGGCAGTAGACAATGATCGGCGACGCCGCTGGCTCGGTCTTCGTAATCCGCGTGATCGGCCGACTTTCGACGCGCGGGCCGGTGATCAGATCTCGCTCGTAAGTCGCCAAGCCATCGCCGACCGCCAGGTCTTCGGCAGCCACCCAAGCCTTGCCAAACGATCGTAGGAATCGATGGTCGGCTGTGCATTTGATCGGCCACGGGTGGCCACTCACTTCGATCGTCACAAGCGCCGACGTCGAGGCCTTGCGAATCGTGTTCGTCACGCGACGACGGGCGAGCGTGTGCGAAAACACCTCATCGCCGACCTTGATATTCTGGATCTCGACGAACCCGCGTGGCGTGTTCACGGGCGTGCCTGGCAGGAAGCAATCACCGATCCCTTGCCGGCCGACCTTCCATCCAGGCGACGCTTCGTAGAGTGCCCGGTATAGCATGACCGGCACTTTTTCGGCGGCGGGCGGCGCGGCCTGCATAATGCCAGGTGCCGCCTCGCTGAAGGTGGCGTGCGGCAGCGAACGAACAAAGAATTCGGTGTCGCGCGGATGCGGGTCGTAGCCGAACTTCGGTGCGTACGGTTCGTCAGCACCAGCGGCGCCCCCTTCGTTCGGCCCGAGTTCCGGCTTCGGCGTCTTCTCCGGCGGGTCGACCTTGACGACCTGCGGCAGCGGCTTGGCTTTTGACTTAGCTGGCCGGCTCGGCGGTGCGACAACGGCCATCACCGCAAAAGCTGCGGCGAGCCCGAGCACGACGAATAGAGCGTTTGAAGAGTTCGGCGACGACGATCGACTCATAGCGGCTTACTCGCGGCCTCAATAGTTCGGCGGTAGCGCTCAAAGAACCACCACGGCACGATGTGCGCAGTGCGTCGGACATGCAGCCCAACGTCGGACGGCAGCCAAATCGACCGCACGCCCAGCATGTACTCCTTGACCCACCACGCCCCATAGAGCGGCCGGCCGTCTGAGCCAACGGACTGCCCACGGCCGTCGGTGATGACTGAGCCTTGCCGCGTAAATCCCTTAGGCAGGTGCGCATCGAAGACACCGAGGGCCAAGTCCTGCACCACGAGCGGATCGACGGCCTCGCACTCTTGCCAGGTGAGCTGGAGGTACGCTGGTCGATTGTCGGGAGCGACCAGCACGTGCGTGTTCGGCCTCGAGCCCTGCATCGTCCAGAGGGGCGAGGCTGCAAGCGACAGCTCGATGACAGCGCCGATGATGAGAGCGATGGGTTTCATTGGTCGTTATCGGTACAGGTAAATCACTACACCGGCGATCATCAGACCGAGCGGAGCCCCGCACAGGGTCCCAGCCAACGTCGGGTCAATCGCTGCACCACGTTCGCCACCAGCGGGCGCACCGATCAGCCCATGCTCGTGCGGCTCGTCGACAACGGGAGCGTCGCCGGCATCGCCAGCCTCGCCAAAGCC
>DASZPI010000332.1:0-1978 GCA_035550355.1 Pirellulales bacterium | reverse complement strand
TTCAGCATGGAACTGGACATGAGCCAGGCGCAACTGATCAAGGAGCGCGTCGAGCGGGCTGGTGTCGCCTTCATGGCCGAATTTCCGCGCCGGCAGTCGCCCGCTACGTTGCGGCTGAAGGAGTTGATCGCTACGCGGCTGGGCAACCCACGACTATTGTTCTGTCACTCGCGCGTGCCCGTCGAGCAGCACGGATCCGCGGCTAGCGCGAAGAGCAGCATTCACAGCTCGCCGACCAGCGACCTGATCGAGTTGGTGGATTGGTGTACGTACGTTGTCGGGCGGCCGCCAACTTCGGTGCTGGGCATGCGGCACAAGGCAGCGGGTGACGTGCTGGAAGACGACTACCAGATGATGAGCCTCGACTTCTCCGGCCCCGGAGAACCGGGAACGAGCGCCACGGCACAGATTAGCTGTGGCCGGTACATGCAATCGTCCTGGCACGAGGCGTTGGCCTTCCGACCGCCGGCCGCCTTGCAAGTGGCATGCGAAAAAGGAATCGCCTTCATCGATTTGCCCAGCACGCTCATCTGGTTCGACAGCTTCGGCCGGCACCAGGAGTCGCTGGAAAGCGAGCGTCCTGTCGGTGAACAATTACTCAGCCAGTTTCATCGCGCCGTGACCAGTCTGGTGCGAAATACGTCGAGCCTCGAAGATTCTTACCGGGCCTTGGCCGTCGTGCTGCAAGCCCGGGCCAGCCATGCCCAAGGCAAACGGATGCCTCTGGGCTCGTAGGGACGTGTGCGGCGGGCGCGTTTCATTCCGCCGCTTACTCACCCAATAGTAGATGCGACGTTCCCCAGGAGTTCTCTGGTTGCGACGTCGCCAAATTTCGTTCTGCGCGATGGATGCACGCGCGTGATCGACCACGTTGAATGAGAGGAGCGAGCTTATGCCGCGATTCTTTGTTTGCCAGCGCTCACGCGAACTGACCCTGTGCACCTGCTTGCTGATCTTGATGTTTTTGCCCGTGTTTTTCTCGTCAGCGAGAGTTTCTTTCGCGGCTGACATTGTTCGTACAGTGGCCAGCGGAGCATGGACCGAGGCGTCGGTGTGGAGCAACGGCCGCATACCAGCTCAGGGCGATCGAGTTCTGATTCGCCCGGAGCACTCAATTCTTTACAACGCCCACAGTGACGTGGCGATTCGCGTGCTGAAGATTGCCGGCACATTGCGATTTGCCACGGATCACGATACGCGATTGGACGTGGGGCTGATCAAAGTCGAAGCCGGAGAAGACGTCAGCGAGGAAGGGTTCGATTGCAACGAGCACTCGGCGCCGGAAGGTCCCGGGGCCGCGCGGCCGGCGCTCCTGGTGGGGTCGCAGAACCATCCGGTGCGAGAAGGCTTTTCGGCTCTCATCCGGTTGGTCTATTTCGAAGGGATGGACAAGGAGTCATGCCCGGCAATCGTCTGTTGCGGCGGCCGCATGGAGTTTCATGGTACGCCGATGAACCGTACGTGGGTGAAACTCGCCGCCACGATCAAAGACGGAGCGACCGAAATCGAATTGGCCGAGCCCGTCAGGGGCTGGCGTTCCGGCGATCGGGTTTTGATACCTACCACGGCTGGCTTGTCGCTGTTCGAATTTCGCGATAAGGAGCGGCGCGTCATTCCCACAGTGCGCGATCGCAGCCATTCGGAGGAACGCACGATCAAGAGTGTCGATGGCACGAAGCTAGTGCTCGACAAGCCGCTCGCGCATCGACATCGCTGCGATGGAGACTTTCGCGGCGAAGTAGCGAATCTCAGCCGCAATGTCGTGATCGAATCTGCCGATCCTGGCGGCATTCGTGGCCACACGATGTACCATGCCAACTCGCAGGGTTCGATCTCTTATGCCGAGTTTCGGCATCTCGGCAAGCGCGGCGTGCTGGGGCGATACAGCCTTCACTTTCATCTGTGTCGCGATTCGATGCGTGGCGCGTCGGTCGTCGGCGCCTCGATTCATGACAGCGACAACCGCTGGCTCACCGTG
>DASZPI010000331.1:0-3815 GCA_035550355.1 Pirellulales bacterium | reverse complement strand
AGATCAACTCGGTAGTGCAGGCGGGGCGCGACGAGCTCATCGAGCCATCCATTGGCTATGCCGGCGGCATCGAAGCCGAACGATTGTTTTGGCGCAATCTGAGCCGGCATGGCATGGCGCGTAGCTTGGCAGAGCACACTGTTGTGAATGCGATCGAGCTCGTTCATGCGATCGCTGCCCCACGCCGTGCTGCGCGTGTGCTCGGTCGACTTGCCGGCTGGTGCGAGTACCCTTCGCACTTGCGACATTGGCACGAACTGGCGCAGGAAGCGCACTACGGACCAGCCCCCGACGACGATTGCACGTCGGCCATTCCGCCTCCGCTCGGTCTTGTTCGATATCGCCTTAACCAGCCAGCGCGATCGCTTGCCGACGCCTGACCGACTGCCGTCGCCAGGCGGGCCCCACAGGCTCGGCACTCAATTTGCTTTCGATTTTCGTCTCTGGGAACCAATTTATCCCACCGACGATCGTCCATAAGCGTGAACCGCAAACGTTTTGAACCCGTACCCATCGGCGCCGAGGTTCTCGGCTCGCAACGCGTCCGGTTTCGTGTTTGGGCGCCTGCTCGTCGGCGAATCAGGCTTGTGATCGAATCGACATCGGCAGCGCAGCACGCCGCGAGCAACGCATCGCGCGAAGTCGAGCTCGACAACGAAGGTACAGGGTACTTTTCGATCGAGACCGACGCCGGCCCTGGCACGCGGTATCGTTACCGAATCGACGACGGCGAAGAGCTTTATTGCGATCCCGCGTCGCGATCGCAGCCGCAGGGGCCGCGCGGTCCGTCACAGGTGGTCGACCCACATGCGTTTGCATGGACCGATGTGCGCTGGCCCGGCGTTCAGCGGCGCGGGCACGTGATCTACGAGCTGCACGTCGGCACCTTCACCGCCGAAGGAACCTGGCAAGCAGCGGCCGAACAATTGCCCGAAATTGCGGACCTGGGCATCACCCTGCTTGAGCTCATGCCGGTTGCCGAGTTCCCGGGCCGGTACGGCTGGAGCTACGACGGCGTGAATCTGTTTGCACCCAGTCATCGCTATGGAGCCCCCGACGACTTCCGCCACTTCGTCGACCGCGCGCATTCGGTTGGCCTGGGTGTCGCACTCGACGTGGTTTACAACCATTTTGGCTGCTCCGATTGCGACATCCATCATTTCACACGTGATTACATCAGCGACAAGTATAAGAACGAATGGGGTGACGCGATCAACTTTGATGGCGAAAACTCTGCCGGCGTGCGTGAGTTCTTCCTGGCCAACGTTCGTCACTGGATCGACGAGTACCATCTCGACGGCCTCCGAATCGACGCGACGCAGGCGTTTCATGATTCGTCGTCAGACCACATCTTGGGATCATTGGTACGGGAAGCTCGTCGTGCCGCGGGACGCCGATCGATCATCGTCATTGCCGAGAGCGAACCACAAGACGTTCGCATGTTGCGCTCGTCGGAGCGCGGCGGATTTGATATGGACATGGCGTGGAATGACGATTTTCACCACACAGCCCTGGTGCGTGCGACCGGTCGCAACGAAGCGTATTACACGGATTACCTTGGCAAAGCGCAAGAATTCGTCGCCGCGCTCAAGTGGGGGTATTTGTATCAAGGACAGCGGTACACGTGGCAGAAGCATCGCCGCGGAACTCCGGCGCTGGATCTGCCATCGTGGGCGTTTATCAACTATCTGCAAAATCACGATCAAATTGCCAACAACGGCATGGGCGAACGTTTGCATGAGCGGACCAGCGCCGGCCTGCTGCGGACGCTGACAACCGTCTTGCTGCTCGGCCCCGGAACGCCGCTATTGTTTCAAGGACAGGAATTCGCGGCCTCGACGCCGTTCTTGTACTTTTGCGATGTTGGCGACCCACTCGCCGCCGAAGTGACTGCGGGACGGCTCAAGTTTCTGAGCCAATTTCGCTCGCTCGCATTGCCCGAAATGCAGCAACGCGTGCCCACACCATCTGATCCGGCGACCTTCGACCGTTGCCGATTACGGTTCGACGATCGACGACGGAACGCGCCGATTTACCGTCTGCATCGGGACTTAATTCATTTGCGCCAATCCGACCCTTGCCTCGCCGCGCAGCAAAAAGACGCCCTACATGGCGCCGTGCTCAATGAAGACTGCTTCATCGTTCGGTTCATTCAACCCACCGAACAACGGCTGCTCGTGGTCAACTTGGGACGCGATTTGCACCTCGATCCAGCCCCCGAGCCGTTGTTAGCGCCCCCTGAAGGCCAGCGCTGGGCACTGTTTTTCAGCAGCGACGATATAAGTTACGGCGGCCATGGAACTCCGGAAGTCGATACCGATGAGAATTGGCGCATTCCCGGCCAAACCGCCTTGCTATTGATTCCCCGTGCCATGAACGTAGACGAATCATGATGAGCGTTGCTGCCGAACCGATCGTCAAACGTATTGCGTGGTCGCCCGCCGATCGCAGCGCGCCTCAGGTATTGGTCGAACGAGAATGGCTGGTGACCAACGGACTCGGCGGCTACGCTTCGGGCACGTTGTCCGGCGCGTGTACGCGGCGATACCACGGCTTGCTCATCGCGGCACTGCCAGCTCCGCTGGGCCGCATGGTGATGTTCAATCACCTTAGCGAAGAGTTACGGTTACCCGGCGGGCGTGTCATTCGGCTTGGAGCCGAAGAACGTCCCGACGAGGCAATCGAGCACGATGCCGCGGTCTTGGCCGAGTTTCGGCTCGAAGATGGCGAGCCGGTCTGGACCTACGAAGTCGACGATTGCATTCTCGAAAAGCGCATCGTGCTCACGCATTTGCAGAACACGGTGCACATTGTTTACCGCATGTTGCGGGCGCCGAGCACGTTGCGCCTGCGGTTGCGACCTTCGTTCGACTTTCGACCTCACGAGTCGGAGGTGACCGCCGGTCCGACGCATCCGTATCTGGTGACCGCCAGCGGCGATCGCATTGAGGTGCAATCCCGGAATCTGCCGACGCTACGGATGCGGCTGTCTGCCCCCAGCGCAGCATTCGTGCTCGACGGCGGCCGATACCGCGATGTGTTCTACCGGATCGAGCGAAGCCGTGGCTACGAATCGCGCGGCCGGTTGTGGAATCCCGGCTATTTCCGCACCAACATCGGCGACGGCCAACATGCCAGCCTCGTCGCCTCGACGGAAGAATGGGACATGCTGCTGGCGGTGTCGAGCGACGAGGCGCTCGAGGCCGAGCGACTGCGCTCCGATCGGTTGGTGGTGCAAGCCGACCCCCGCGCGCACAGTCAGATGGGCGCCGAACTATGCCTGGCCGCCGATCAGTTCATCATCACACCGATGACGCGCGTCGTCGACTCCGCTCGAGCCCACGCGGCCGGCGACGAGATTCGCACGGTGATCGCCGGCTACCATTGGTTTACCGATTGGGGGCGCGACACGATGATCAGCCTCGAAGGGCTGACGCTCGCCACCGGCCGACACCGCGAGGCGGGATACATTCTGCGTACGTTCGCCCGCTATGTTCGCGATGGCCTGATTCCCAATTTGTTTCCTGAAGGCGAGCGCGAGGGACTGTACCACACTGCCGACGCAACGCTTTGGTTCTTCCATGCCTTAGACCGGTATCTGCGCGCCACGAACGATCTTGAGACGCTGCGAATCATCATGCCGAAGCTGATCGAAATCGTCGATCACCACGTACGCGGCACGCGGTTTGGAATCGGCGTCGATCACAACGACGGATTATTGCGGCAAGGAGCGGAAGGCTATCAGCTCACTTGGATGGATGCCAAAGTCGACGGCTGGGTGGTCACTCCGCGACGCGGCAAGGCAGTCGAGATCA
>DASZPI010000330.1:0-2557 GCA_035550355.1 Pirellulales bacterium | reverse complement strand
GTTCGCCGCGCGGCCCGCCGGCAAGCTTTCCGGCGGCATGAAGCAGAAGCTCGGGCTTTGCTGCGCGCTGATCCACGATCCCGACCTCCTGATCCTGGACGAGCCCACCACCGGCGTCGATCCGCTGTCACGGCAGCAGTTCTGGACGCTGATCGACAGCATCCGCGAGCAACGCCCCGGTATGAGCGTGCTTGTGTCGACGGCCTATATGGACGAGGCGCAGCGGTTCGACTGGCTGGTGGCAATGGACTCGGGAAACGTCCTGGCGACCGGCTCTCCCTCTGAGCTGCGCGAGCGAACCAAGACCGAGTCGCTCGAAGAAGCGTTCGTCGCCCTGTTGCCTGAAGAGAAGCGCGGCGGCGGCCAGAAGCTGGTCATCCCGCCACGGAAGCCATCGACGGAAGGGCCGGCGATCGTGGCGCGGCATCTCACGCGGCGGTTCGGCAAGTTCGTCGCCGTCAACGATGTCAGCTTCACCATCGAGCGCGGCGAAATTTTCGGCTTCCTCGGCTCGAACGGCTGCGGGAAGAGCACCACGATGAAGATGCTCACCGGCCTGCTGCCAGCCAGCGAAGGCGAGGCCGAACTGTTCGGCAAGAAGGTCGACGCGACGAACCTCGACACGCGCCGCCGCGTTGGTTACATGTCGCAGGCGTTCTCCTTGTACGGCGAGCTCACCGTGCGGCAGAACCTGGTGCTGCACGCGCGGCTGTTTCACATCCCGCCCGACAAGGCCAAGGCGCGAATTTCCGACCTGGTGCACCGCTTCGGTCTGATCGATTGTCTCGATCAGCTTTCCGACTCGCTGCCGCTGGGCGTTCGTCAGCGGTTGTCGCTTGCCGTGGCCGTGATCCATGAACCGGAAATGCTGATTCTCGACGAGCCTACTTCCGGCGTCGATCCAGTGGCGCGCGATGAGTTCTGGGAGTTACTGATTGATCTCTCGCGGCAGCAGAAGGTGACAATCTTCGTCTCGACGCACTTCATGAACGAGGCGCTTCGCTGCGATCGCATGTCGCTGATGCACGCCGGCACCGTGCTGGCCTGCGACACGCCGCGGAAAATCATGGAAGCGCGCGGCACCAACGACCTGGAGCAGGCGTTCATCGGCTACATCGCCGACGCCGCCGGCGACACCCTGCAAATTGGTAAGACCGATGCGATCGCCCAGGCTGCCGAGGCCGCGGGGCCGCCGCGATCCGAGCTTGCGCTCAAGGTGGCGCGGCTGCTTGCCTATAGCTATCGCGAATCGCTCGAAATCTTGCGCGATCCGATTCGCCTGGCGTTTGCCTTTGTCGGCTCCATCTTGCTGATGCTGGTGTTCGGCTTCGGCATCACGCTCGACGTAGAACACATCCGCTACGCGACGCTTGACCAAGACCAGACGCCCGAAAGCCGCAGCTATCTCGAATCGTTCGCCGGGGCCAGCCGATACTTTTTCGAGCAACCGCCGTTGTCCGATCCCGACGAAATGAACCGGCGGCTACGGGCGAACGACATTTCCTTGGGCATCGAGACTCCGCCTCGTTTCGGGCGCGATTTGGTGCGCGGTTCGATGCCGGAGGTCTCGGCATGGGTCGACGGTTCCAACCCGTTCCGCGGCGAGACGATCAAACAATATGTCCAAGGCGTTCACAACACGTATCTCGAGCGCCGCTTCAAGGCTGAATCAAAGATCGCCAATCCGCTGCCGCCCGAGAGCGGCATCGAATCGCGCTTCCTGTACAATCCGACGTTCGAGAGCATCTACGCGATCGTTCCCAGCGTGCCGCCGATCCTGCTAATTCTGATCCCGGCCATCCTGATGGCCGTCAGCGTCGTGCGCGAAAAGGAGTTGGGCTCGATCATTAACTTTTATGTCACGCCGACCTCGCGCCTCGAGTTCCTGCTCGGCAAGCAACTGCCGTATATCGTCATCGGCATGCTGAACTACGCAATCCTGGTCGGTCTGTCGCTGTTTGTCTTTCAGGTGCCGATCAAGGGGACCGTCGTCGGCCTCACGCTTTGTGCGCTACTGTACGTGACGGCCACGACGCTGATCGGCCTGCTTATCTCGACGTTCACCTCCAGCCAAGTGGCGGCGGTTTTCGTCACAGCGATCATCACGATCCTGCCAACGACGCAGTTCTCGGGAATGCTGCAACCGGTTTCGACGCTCGAGGGGAGCGCACGCCTGCTGGGCTCGCTGTGGCCGACGACTTACTACATGCACGCGAGTGTCGGCGCGTTCACCAAAGGGCTCGACTTCCATCTGCTGCTACGCGACGCAATCGCGATCGGGCTGTTTATCCCCGTGCTGTTGATGCTTGCCGCTGCCGCGCTGCGACGGCAGGAGGCGTGACGAATGATGCGCCTCGAGAACATCTTCTGGCTGGGAATCAAAGAACTGCGCAGCCTGCAGCGCGACGTGGTGCTGGTGGTGTTTGTAATTTATGCCTTCACGTTTGCCATCTTCACGCAGGCCAAGGGCACCTCATCGGAAGTGAATCGCGCCACGATCGCCTTCGTCGATGAGGATCAGTCGGACCTATCGAAAAAGCTAATTGCCGCGTTCTAC
>DASZPI010000329.1:0-2710 GCA_035550355.1 Pirellulales bacterium | reverse complement strand
CCACGTCGGTTCTTTAACCCCCGGCAAGTCGCCGGGGGCCGAGCGCTCGTATTGGCTGCTGGTCGTCAACGCCAGCAACCGCGAAAAGATTCTGCGCTGGATCGAGCCGCGCCTGGACCGTGCACCCGACGTCGAGTTCGGCGATCTGACAAACGAGTGGGCCATGATCGCTGTGCAAGGCCCGCGGGCGATCGAGTTGCTGCAGCCGATGGTCGATCGGCCGCTGGCGCCGATGAAGTACTACACGGGCGCGGAATGCCTGGTCGCCGGCCACGAAGCGGTCGTCAGCCGCACCGGCTACACGGGCGAGGACGGCTGTGAACTGATCGTGCGCTCCGCGAGCGCCGCCGACATTTGGCAGCGGCTGATCGACGCCGGCGCCGTGGCCGCGGGGTTGGGCGCCCGCGATACCCTGCGCCTGGAAGCGGCAATGCCGCTGTACGGTCACGAGCTCAGCGAAACGATCAACCCCTTCACCGCCGGGTTGGGCTTTGCCGTGAACCTCGAGGGGCGCACGTTTCCAGGCTGCGAAACCTTGCGGCTGGTCAAAAGCCAAGGCCCCGAGATGGTGCGCGTCGGCCTAACGCTTGAAGGCAAGCGCGTGGCGCGCGAAGGCGATACGCTCGAGCGCGGCCAAATCACCAGCGGCACTTTTTCGCCGACGCTCGGCAAGCCGATCGCCATGGCCTATGTCCCGCCCCGCGACGCGGCCCCGGGCTCGCGCTTGTCGGTTAACATCCGCGGCCGCGCCGAGACCGCCACCGTTGTTCCGTTACCTTTTTACAAGCGAAAGTAATTCCGCTTTCGGCTTTTCGCTTCCGCTTTTCAAGGAGCCGTTCCGGTGACGCCCGACAACCTCTTGTTCGCCAAGACGCACGAATGGGTGCGTGTCGAGAACGATTCCAGCGGCGCGAAGGTCGCCACAATCGGCGTCTCGGCATTCGCGCTCGAAGCGCTGACCGACCTGGTGTACATCGAGCTTCCCGCCGTCGGCAAGACCGTGAAAGCCGGCGAGCCGTTCGGCGAGATCGAATCGGTCAAGGCGGTGAGCGATCTGTATGCGCCGGTCAGCGGCGAAGTGATTGCCTCGCACGCCGAGCTGAGCGAGAAGCTCGAAACGCTCAACGCCGACCCCTACGGCGAAGGCTGGATGGTGAAGGTCCGCCTCCGCGACGAAGCGGAACTGAAGGGGCTGCTCGATTACAAGGCGTATCAGAAACAATGTGCTGAGGAACAACATTGAGGAACAGCGGAAAGCCGAGAGCGGAAGGAACGCCGCCTTCTCCGCTTTCGGCTTTCCGCTTTCCGCTTTAAGAACATGCCTTACCTCTACAACACCCCCGAAGATCAGGCCGCGATGCTTGCCGCCATTGGCGTCGAGAGCATCGACGAGCTGTTCGCGATGATCCCGGCCGATTGTCGGCTCGACCGGCCGTTGGCGCTGCCACCGGCACTGACGGAGATCGAGTTGACGGCCCACCTGGGCGAGTTGGCCGCCAAGAATGTCTCGGCCCAGCAGCGAGTCTGCTTCCTGGGCGGCGGCAGCTACGACCATTTCATTCCCGCGGCGGTCGATGCCCTGGCCGGCCGCGGCGAGTTCTACACCTCGTATACCCCGTACCAAGCCGAAGCCAGCCAAGGCAACTTGCAGGTGTTCTTCGAGTACCAGTCGATGATCACCCGGCTCACGGGCATGGATGTGTCGAACGCGAGCCTGTACGACGGCGGCAGCGCGGCGGCCGAGGCGGTAATGATGAGCCTCGCGGCGACCGGGCGGAAGCGCGTCGTCGTGGCCGGCAGCGTGCATCCCGAGTATCGGCAGATTCTCGAGACATACTTGCGCGATCTGGATGCCGACCTGATCACGGTCGATGCCTCGACCGGCGGCATTACTGCTGAAGCGCTCTCCGCAGTGGTCGACAACACGACCGCCTGCGTGCTGGTGCAGCAGCCGAACTTTTTTGGCTGTCTCGAAGAAGTCGAGGCGTTCGGCAAAATCGCTCACGACCACGGCGCGACGTACCTCGTGGCGGTCGATCCGATGAGCCTCGGCTTGTTGAAGCGACCCGGCAGCTACGGCGCCGATATCGTGGTGGCCGAGGGGCAGTCGTTGGGCAACCCGATGGCCTACGGCGGACCGTACCTGGGGATCATCGCTTGCCGCGAGGCGTTCGTGCGCCGACTGCCGGGCCGCATTGCCGGCGAGACGGTCGATCGTCGCGGCACGCGCTGCTGGGTGCTCACGCTGCAAACGCGCGAGCAACACATCCGCCGCGAAAAGGCGACGAGCAACATCTGCACCAACCAGGGGCTGTTCGCGCTGCGTGCGACCATTTACCTGGCGCTGATGGGGCCGCACGGGATGCGCGAGCTGGGCGAGCTGTGCCTGCGCAAGGCCAACTACGCGCTCGAGCAGTTGACCAGCGGCGGACGCCTGACCCGCGCGTTCGATCGGCCGGTGTTCAAGGAGTTTGTCGTGCGCGATACCAGCGGCAACGTCGAGCAACTGATCGCCGACGCCGGCGCTTGCGGTTTCTTCGCCGGCGTGCCGCTGGGCCGCTGGTACCCGGAGCTCGACGACTGCGTGCTCGTCGCCGTAACCGAGAAGCGCACCCGGGCAGAGATCGACCGTTTGGCGCAGGCCATCAGTAAGCGATGTCAAACCACCGGATGAAGCCGATGCGCCGACATCACGAATCCCCTCTCCCTT
>DASZPI010000328.1:0-2195 GCA_035550355.1 Pirellulales bacterium | reverse complement strand
TCCACGTTGGCCGAGGGATCGACCAACGCCCCCTTCGCAGCTCTGAAACACTGATGGCCGGACACGGATGTCCTTATCGCCATCGCCTTCGCCGGGCGAGATGGCGCGCGTGCACTGCGCTCGGGCTGCAATGCCTGGCGGGGCTGCTGGCGCTGGTCGCCAGCGCCGCCGGCGCCGACGAGCCAGTTGCGCTTCGCGTGCGCATCGAGTGGGGCGGCGGAGTCGAGCGGCAATGGAAAGGTTGGATCGCCGTATCCGAGGGTACGATCGACGAGCCGAAAGCGCTGGGCATCGAAGCCGATGAACCCGGTTCGATGTGGCTCGACGACGGTCAACTGGTCGTCGCCTCGCGCAGCGGGCGAGTTTACGACGGGCTCGACCTGTTGGTGACGGCGCCTCCCAGCGCAACGCTCCAGGTGTCGCTGGCCCATGCCGAAACGCCCGAGGCCAATCCGATCGCGGTTCCGCTATCGCGCGTGGCCGAGGATCTGTTCAACGCCGCCCTGGACGGACAAGGCAACCGGCTGCTCGTTCGCCGCGCCCCCGGCGACAAGCTGCGCGTCCGCACGCAGCGTGACTCGCTGGTTTTTGGTGTGGGCGAGAATTTCGATTTCGAAGTGCAACCGTCGCTTCCGGGCGTGGTGAGCGGCACCAAAATGAAGCTGCAAGCGCGCCTGGTCGCGGCAGCAACTGGCCGCATCGCGTGGACCGACGAACGCGAAGTCATCGTCGCCGACCCGCCCGAGGCGATGCCGTACGAGGCGTTTTCCGCCACCCTGCCGGCGGAGGAAGGCGTTTACGATTTGCTGCTCGTTGCGTCGCGGCGCAGCCTCACCGAGCGGCTGACCCTGCGTGCCACGACCGAAGAACGTCGCGTGCAAGTGGTGGTGCTCGGCGCGCAGCCGGTCGATGCCGCGCAAGACGAATCGGAGGCCGTTGCCTTCGAGGTCCTGCTGGAAATCGATCCAGCCAACCCGCGCTGGTGGGAACGGTTCACGAACCTGCCGCTGCTGCCGGGGGTGCGGCGAGGCCCGTTGGGCAACGGTGAAACCGCGCTCTGGCAACATCCGCTGCAACCGCTCGTGCAATTAGGCCCCAGCGGTCGAGAGCCGAACATTGCCTGGGAGGCGTATCCGCTGCCGATCGGTCGTCCCGGCCAGCCGCACCTGCTTGAAGTCGAATACCCCAGCGACGTGCCGCAGACCCTTGGCATCAGCATTGTCGAGCCGAATGCCGCGGGTGCGGTGATGCCGATTGGCCTCGATTCGGGCGTGCATGTCGCTCCCGAAGCGACCAAGTTCTTTGAACCCGAGCTGTTGAAGCATCGGCTGGTGTTCTGGCCACGGACGGCAAGTCCGTTGGTGTTGATGACCAACCGCCAGGACGGCGCCAAGGCCAGCTACGGCAAGCTCAGGCTCATCGGCCCCAAGCCCCCCGCGCGAAGCACGCTCTCCAGCCTGGGGCGCGAGCTGCCAGGCCTGGCGCGCGAGCTTGCTCCTGGAAGTCGCGACACGCTGCCGGCAGCGCACCTGCCGCGCGGCTTCCAACGCGGCGCGCCACTTTCCCAACGCTTGTGTGCCGTGCAATTCGATCGACCCCTGTTCCCGGAGAATTTCACCGTCGATCAAGGCGTCGATGCCTGGAGCGGCCACAGCGGCCGAACCTTGGACGACTGGACGACCTTTTACCAGGGCGCCTCGCGGTTGATCGAGTACCTGGTGTTTGCCGGTTACGACGCGGCGATGATGGCCGTGGTCGCCGATGGCAGCGCGATCTACCCCAGCCAGTATCTCGATCCCACCCCGCGCTACGATGACGGCGTGTTTTTCACCAACGGCCAGGACGCGCTGCGCAAGGACGTGCTCGAGCTGTTGCTGCGCATGTTCGATCGCGAGCAGCTGCGCTTCGTTCCCGAGCTGCAATTCACGGCCCCGCTACCGCAGCTCGAAGCGATCCGCCGGCATGGCGGCGCCGAGTCGACGGGCATCGAGCTGATCGCCGCCGACGGCAAGACCTGGCTGTCGCACAGCACGCCGCGGCATCAAATGGCGCCGTACTACAATCCGCTCAACCCGCGCGTGCAGGAAGCCATGCTCGACGTGGTGCGCGAGCTGGTGGCGCGTTACCAGCATCACTCGTCGCTTGCCGGATTGGCGGTGCAGCTCTCGGCCGATGGCTATGCCCAATTGCCCGGA
>DASZPI010000327.1:0-2799 GCA_035550355.1 Pirellulales bacterium | reverse complement strand
ACTTCGTTCGGCGCGTCGATCCCGAACGCGCGGCACATTTGCGATACCACCCCGCGGCGCGTTGCTTGGTCGGGGGAATCGATCGGACAGACGAGGCCGCCTTGCAGACGCGTGATCAGCTCCGCGCCGAGTTCCTTGAGCAGTTCGGGCGGTCGGTCGGCGGTGAACACCAACTGCCGATTTTCGCGCAGCAAAGTATCGACCGTATGCAGTAGTTCGACGACGGTGGCCCGCTTGTTCGCGAAGAACTGCACATCATCGATCACGAGCAAGTCCAAGCCGCGGTATTTGCGTCGAAAGCTGGGCAAGCCGCTGCCGTGCAGCGCCCCGAGAAAGTGCGTCGTAAACTGCTCGGCCGACAGGAACACGGCGTGTGACTGCGGACGCTGCCGGCGAGTCTCGGTCCACAGCCCCTCGAGTAGGTGCGTCTTGCCGATGCCGGTGGGGCCGTGGATGAAGAGCGGAGTGCACCCCGCACCACCGGCGGCGCTTCGCACCGAAGCATACGCCAGCCGGTTGCCGTCGCCGACCACGAACGAGCCGAGGCTCGCGTAGCGGCGCTTTGCGGGCTGGTTGGCCGAGGTTATCGGCTCCTGGAGGACGTTTGTCCGAATCTCCGTGTCGGCGGGCACTGCGGCAAGTATCGGCTGCGCTTTGGGCAATTCGGGTGCGATGATGGCTGCGGGTGCGTTGACGGCTGCGGGTGCGTTGACGGCTGGTAGTTGCGGTGCGGGCGATGGCTCGGGTGGTGTCGATCTGGCAACGACTGCCGGTCCAGGGGCCGTGCTGGACTGGCACGTGCTGGACTGGCACGTGCTGGACTGGCAATGGAACACGACCTTCAGCGCCCGGCCGAACACTTCGAGGCAGGCCGCCTCGATATGCGATCGGAAATTCTTCCGCAACCAGTCCTGCAAAAATGGCGTCGTGGTTCCGACGGCCAACTCGTCGCCGGCCAATGCTAGCGTCGTGTGCCCGTCGAACCAGAATTGATATCGATCGTTGCCGAGGGTCGCGACGAGTGCTTTTTCGAGAGCTGACATGATCTCCATATCATCCTTGCTCACAATTGGCGGATCCTCGGCGCGCAATATCTCCCCGTTCATGGCGTCGCAACTTCGTGCGCGAACCACCGTGCGACGGGCTGCGGGCCCGCACGACGGGAACGAGGCGAACGACATGCTCGCCGTCGGCGAGCACGCCCCAGACATGCGAACGACGGGTCGCGGATGCGCCGCAACCACGTGTCTCGCTCGCTCGTCGGATGACGGGCGAGGCGTGGATTGTACGACCGCTAGCAGTGCTGTCAAAGGGAATCTCAGCCGGCCGTTCGGCAGCGGAGCACTCCAGCAACTTCTGGCGACAAACAACCGCCAGCGCCGGCGGTGTTTGCGTTCTCACACTCGGCTAAGATTTTTTTTGCGCGACGCTCATCGGTGCGTGGAAAAAATGTTGCGTCGCTAGCGCGTCGACCGCGAACCGCCGCTTAACATTCGGCGCAACAACTTGAATTGCTACGCCTTGCGATGATTGCGCGGTTTTGCGCGTCGTGCGCCACGTTCGAGTTCATCGCGATAGCACGCTCATCCAAGCCACACGTCGGTCCCATTCGAGGAACCCGCGCCGTCGATACACCGCCACGGCCGGTGCGTTCTCGCAATCGACCGCCAGCACGAGGCGCGACTTGCCCAACTGGCGTGCGCGCCACTGCGCGTGTTCGACCAGCTCGAATCCATGGCCGCGGCCTCGCTGTTCGGGCACCAGCCCCATGTAGCTTAGTTCGAGTGTCTCGCCCCCCTGGCCGTCGACGGTCATGAGCAGCACGCAGCCGATCGGCACCGACCCGTCGACGGCGATCGACCACAGTGCGGGTGAATACCCGTCGACTGCCTGATAATCAGCCAAGTTCTCGGCCGCAGAGCGTCGCGTGCCCAGCGCCGGGCAGTCGCGCGTTGCTTCGTAGGTGCGTTCAACCAGCTTTGCCAGGTCGGCAAACTGGTTCGCCTCGAACGGGACAAAGCCGAAGGTCGTGCGCGGAGGCGAAGTCGGGAAATCGCGCTCCAGGCTCGAAAGATATTCAAGCGTTGCCAGGCGCTCGAACCCCGACGCGCGCCAAAGCTCGTTGTTGGGCATTGCGGCAGGGCTGGTGGCGTGGACCACCCGGCAGCCCAACTCGGCGAGGTAGGCCACCGCGCCCCGCACAACCGCCTGGGCAACGTCGGGCGACTCGTCCGGACGGCAACGCGGCGACCAGACCTCGCCGCTCGTTGCCTGGCTGACGGCCAAAGTGACTGCGACCAAACGGTTGTCACGACGAGCTTCGATCAAGCATCCCGGCGGCATTTGGAGTGTTTGGCCGGGAAATAGCAGCTGGATTGCCTCGCCACGATGCTCGTTCGCCACCGGCCCGACATGCAGTTGGTTGTCTTTCGTTGTCGTCATGGATTCGGGGATCGTGCTACTCGATAATCTGTGCAACCCTATAATTGCCGACAGGGCGTTACTCGGCGATACGGAGACGTGTCCGATGAAGACCGCGGCCAGCTTGGCGTTATGTCTTGGGTTCGTGGCAGTCGGCGCGACCCCTTCGAGCGCTCAAACCATTCTGAAGCAACTCGAAGCCCAGTTGCGCGGTGCCGCGCCAGCCGCAGGGCCGAGGCTCGCGAGCGCCGACGCGAACGCACCGGCAAACGGGTTTCTGGGGATGATTGCCGATGATCGTCAGGAAAACAATCGTGGCGTGCGCGTACTGGACGTGATGCCTGGCGGTCCAGCGCAGACCTCGGGGTTGATGCCCGG
>DASZPI010000326.1:0-6644 GCA_035550355.1 Pirellulales bacterium | reverse complement strand
GGGTGAACCAGTTCTCGCCTACTTTGCGCTTCTTGTTCATCGGGTAGAAGCAAGTGCTCGGCCAGGGAGGCAGGTCGGGTGTCAGCCGTTGCCGCCGCATCATCTCTTCGCGGCTCTCGTAGGCTTTCATCTTGGCGCGATACGCCGGCGAATTGGGATCTTCGCCTTCTTCGACCAACCGCTTGCCATACTGTTCCGGCGAGGGAACGTATTCCGAAACTTCCGTGAGCGAGACGAACGAGTAGGTCGGCACCAGCGCCGAGCCTAACGGACAGGCGAGCAACCGTTGGTGCACCGAGCCGAGCCGCAATGGGTCGGGATCGAGCAGCATCAGGCCGAAATCGGCCTTGTGACCGCTCACCACCGACGTTTGCAGACGAGCCGGCGATTCCGGGCCCGTCGGATCGAGCACCGCGATGATCTCGTCGCGTCCGGCTTTGACCTCCGACGGGCCGAGCTGGCGCAAGGCGGCGCGGTCGAATCGATAATAAAGGTGTTGGCAGTGCCAGCCTTCGCTGGGACGTAGGGATACTTCCGCCTCGGTGCTGGCGGCGTGGCCCGCGGGGGGACCGGCGTGATGCGATGCTTGGCTCATGAACGAACGATACTCCACGACCGCAGCGAATTACAAGCTGGGCAGCTTGACATTCTTGCGGCGAGGATCGTCGTAAACGGCCCGCAGTTCCAGTCCAAATCCACGCGCAATCTCGTACTGAGCGCGTGCGGCGTAGGGAGTGCCTTCGTGGTCTTTGATCACCTGCTTGAGCAATTCGATCGCCTTGTCGCGCTGCGGCTTGGTCTTGGCGTCGGTCTTCGTCTTGGCGATCGTATAGCAATGCCACTCGTTGGCTTTCGGATCCTTGGGCGGCTTGTAGTTGCGTCCCATCTCTTCGACGCTTGCGCAGTACTCGTGCAGGCGGACCTGGTAGGCAATCATCTGCGCATACATCAAGTCGTAATTGGCCCGCCAACGGAAACTCTCTTCGCGCTGACGACCCGGCTTCACGCGCTCGAGTTCCTTCTGCGCGGCCGCCATGTAGCCAATTAGCTTTTGGGCGCGGGTGTACTCTTCCTTAGCCTGGGCCACGAACGTGGCCGGCTCGACCGACCATTCCCACCACCGCACCTGCACTTCGCGGTCGCGGCCTTTTTCGTACGGGTTCAGGTCGAGAATGACTTTCCAAAGCGATTTGCGCATCTCGTAGCGATCGCGTTCTTTCGCGTAGTCGTCGCGACTGCTTAGGTCGGGTAAATAGGGACGCATCGATTCGAAGGCATACTTGCGGTCGTCGCGACGCACCAAGTTCACTTCGGGGCTGGGGAGCATGAAGAAAATGCCGCCCGTCTGCCGCGCGATACGCGTTTGCGAATAAGGACCGAAGCCGCTGGGGTGCGCATCGTGACGGCGGATGAAGCCGTCGATCTGCAACTGTTCGGCGTAGGGTGTTTCAGGGCCGCGATCGATCCTGAGCCAGTGATGGGTTTTGGTCTCGGGATCGATGTACCGCATGTGGGCGTACGGATAGCCAAATACCGCTTCGCGAGCCAGGAAGTACACGGGGCAGCGTGCCTGCTTGCATTCCTGGATCGTCTGCTCCATCTGCTTCCAGTTGCTTTCTGGATCACCGCTCTCGTCGGTCACCACCACGCACATCAACTGGCGACGACCGGACGTGGCAAACTTGTAGTGATAGCCCACAGCGTACGAGATCGCCTCGCACATCTGTTCTTGGCCCGAGGGGTCGACCGGCACTTGTTTCATCGCCGAAATGATCTGCGCCCGATCGGAGGTCGGTTTGGGGGTGTGCAGCTTGTGTTCCTTACCGAAGCTGGTAACGGCCGTGAGCAACGCATCGCCGCGCCCTTTCTCGGAAATGCCGAGCTCTTCGTACACGCGCTCGATGCGCTTCATGATCTCGGCATGGTCGTCTTTCATACTTTCCGACTGATCCATGCACCACAACACCAACACGTTGCCGTGCGTGAGCTTGGTGAGGATTTCGTGGGTGATGCGGTCCATCGCATCTTGGTAGCTTTCGGCCTGTTGCATGGCGTCGCCGAACGAGCCCTGCGGGATGTCGGTGGCCACTTGCTTACCGGTGGTGTTGAAGATATTCAACTGGCCCGGGTCGGCCTTGACCTCGGTCGGTACCGGCGCGTTGTTGTCCTGGCGCATTTGCGGTGCGACACTGACCGACATCACTCCCATGGCGCCGGCTGGCGAGATGGCCGCCGACACGACGTCGAGCGTCTTGCTCGGAGTAACGTCTTGCTCGAGCACCTGGTTCAGCGACTCTTCGGGACGCTCTTCGATCGTGGCAACAATTTCGTTGCCCAGTTCTTGCTTCTCGATGGTCGAAACCATCAAGCCCAGCGAGATGAGCAATACCATGTGCACGAGCGTTGAAACCGCGCACGAAACACCACCCAACACCAAGTGCTTCATCGATCGCGGCGGTTCATCGTCGAACACCGACTGCGGGTTCTGAGCATCCGCCTGCGGACCGACTGGCTGCGCAGGAGCCGCACCGGCCGTCGCGGGATGCGCGGGCCTCGTTGCGGCCGAGGCGGCTGTCGCCGAGGTGGCTGTCGCCGACGTCGCGGCTTTTGCGGCCGCGGCGCCATTCTTGGCCGTGGGTGCTGCAGTGGTGGGCTTTGCGGTTCGAGCAGCGGGTCGAGCTGCCGGCGCTGGTTTGCTGGTTGGGGGTAAACCACTTGCCGGAGGCACCGTGCCTGAAGGCGAGACTGGCTGATTGCTCACTCGCACACCTTCGCCAAAAAAGAAATCGCCTGGCAGTTATAAGGAGTTACAAATTGCCACACGTTAACGTAATGTAAGTCCTGCCAAGGCGTCAATCTTTTTGCCTGTCGAAGCGCCATTTACTTAGCAACTCAGACCCGCCGACGCAGCGCGTCAATGTGTCGTTGCACCCCACCGTAACCACGACGGACTTCTGCCATGCACCACGCACGTGTTCTACCGGCCGCATTTGTCGCCGCGTTTCTCGTGATCGCCTCGAGTTTGGCTACGGCGCAAACGACCGATTATTTGCGGGCCAACACGGCGATTGGCTACGAGGTCGATCCACATTGGCCGAAGCGTCCCAGCTCGGTTGCCCCTTGGGGGCACATGCCGGGCGTGGCGGTCGATGCCGACGACCGCATTTGGACGTTCAACCGCGGCGAGGATCCCGTGCAGGTGTACAGCGCCGACGGGAAATTCATTCGCACCTGGGGACGTGGAAGTCTCGGATTGGCCCATCACCTGAAGATCGACGCCGACGGCAACGTCTGGCTTTCCGATATCGGACGCCATGTGGTCGAGAAATACACCCCGGCCGGCGAACGGCTGCTGACGATCGGCACTCCCGACCAGGCCGGCGAGTCGGAAACCAAGCTGAACAAGCCCACCGACATGGCGATCGCCGCCAATGGCGACGTGTTCATTTCCGACGGCTACGGCAACAACCGGGTGGTGCACGTCGATCGTAACGGCAAGTTCGTCAAAAGCTGGGGCAAGCTTGGCACCGCGCCCGGAGATTTCAACTTGCCGCACGCGATCGCGATCGATTCGAAGGGGCGGCTGTATGTTGCCGACCGCAACAACGTGCGAATTCAGGTGTTCGACCAATCGGGCAAGCTGCTCGACGTGTGGAGCGACCTGGTCGTGCCGTGGGGATTTTGCATGACCGACGGCGATGACCTTTGGGTCTGCGGCAGCTCGCCCATGCGCTGGTGGACCCCCAGCCAATACACCATCCCGCTCGGCTGTCCGCCGAAGGACCAAGTGTTCATGCGATTCAGTACCGACGGCCGACTGCGGCAATTGTGGACCGTGCCCAAGGCGCTCGACGGGTTCGAACGCCCGGGCGAATGCAATTGGGTGCACGGCATCGCGGTCGATTCGCGCGGCAACCTGTACGTCGGCGACATTCTGGGCCAGCGGATTCAGAAATTCGTGCGGGTGGCGCCGGACACCGATCGAACCCCGACCACGGCCCGGTCGATGCAATGATGCCAACCGACGATGTTCGCCGTGCCAATCAGTTGCACCGGCTCGCGTGGCTGACCGTAGCGCTGCTGTGGCCGGTGGCGCTATTGAACTACCTCGACCGGCAAATGCTGGCCGCGATGAAATACTCGGTGATGGAGGAAATCCCCAGCATCGGCCTCGACGCCAACTGGGGCTACATGCTGGGGCAGTTCAAATGGGTGTACGCCTTTCTGAGCCCCATCGGCGGCTACGTGGCCGATCGATTCAGCCGGCGGGCGACAATTTGTGCCAGCTTGTTTGCCTGGTCGGCCATCACCTGGGCCACCGGCCATGTGACCGACTACACCAGCTTGCTGTGGACGCGCACGTTGATGGGCGTAAGCGAGTCGTTTTACATTCCGGCGGCGCTGGCGCTGATTGCCGATTATCACCCCTCGACGACGCGCTCGCGGGCCGTCGGCGTGCACCAGATGGCAATCTATGCCGGCATGATCTTGGGCGGGTTCGGTGGTCACGTCGCCGATCGACCGGACCTCGGCTGGCGATTCGCGTTCGACGCGACTGGCCTGATCGGCATTATCTACGCACTGCCGTTGTGGTGGCTGCTCCGCGACGCGCCGGCGACGCATGCAAACGGCACGTCGCTCGAGCACGATCGGCCGACCGTGCGGGCTGCGCTGCGCAATTTGTTCTGGAACCGGTCGTACCTGCTGCTGGTCGCCTGCTTCACGCTGCCGGCGATGGCCGGTTGGATCGTGAAGGACTGGATGCCGGCGATCCTCAAAGACCAATTCGATATCGGCCAAGGCGTGGCGGGGGTCTCGGCTACGCTGTATGTCAGCCTCGCGTCGCTGGCCGGGGCATTCTTTGGCGGCTGGCTGGCCGATCGTTGGATGTTGCGCACCGTGCGCGGACGCATTTACACCAGCGCCCTGGGGATGAGCCTGCTGATCCCCGCTCTGTTCGGTGTCGGCGATGCTCCGTCGTTGGCGATCGCGATCGTGTTCCTGGTGCTGTTCGGCATCGGTTGGGGTTTCTTCGATTGCAACAACATGCCGATCCTGTCACAAATCGTCCGCCCCGACCTGCGCGCCACGGGCTATGGGATCATGAACCTGGTGAGCACCAGCTTTGGCGGCTTTGCCGATTGGGGCTTTGGCGCGCTGCGCGACGAGCAGGTGCCGCTGAATCTGATCTTCGGCGCCTTCGCGGCTCCGGCGCTGGTATCGGTTGGGCTGATGCTGATGATCCGCCCGCGATCCGAGCCGACCGCCACTCATTGAGTAGCCGCCGTGTACTGCAGATCATCGAGGTACACGTGCACGATCTGTCCGCCGGGGTAGATCGAAAACATGCCGAAATGATCGAAAAAGGCGTCCTTGGCTTGGGCGCGCTGGCCGGGCCGTAGCGTGAGCGTGACCGACGCATCGCCCAAGGTCGCCGTGATCGTGCCCAGCCCATCGGCGCCGGCGGGATCGTAGACCAACGACCAATCGTACGCCTTGCCGGGTACGAGCGTCGGCGATTGATCGGCCAATCCGCGCACCTGCTCGCTGATGAAGAACGACGGGGCCAGCATGTGCCCGACGCGCGTCGGACCGCCGATCTTCACGCCCAGAAAGTCGCCGGCCCGGTTGGGCGGCGTATCGCTGCCATCGGTGCGAAACCAGCCAAAGCACATATCGGCATCGGGTCCGCCCGCCACAAGCTTGATCTTGCCTCGCGCTTCCAGTCGATCGTTCATCGACAACCGCCCGACCCGATCGGCATAGTAGCCCCATTTCGACTCGCTGCGCCAGAACACGCCGCCGATCTCGCCCGGCTGGCCGCCGGCGTGGTTCGTGGCGCTATAGCCAAAGTTCTGCGCCCCGCCTACATCGCTGGCCGTGTACGTGCGCCGGTTGCCGGCGCTGTCCCACTTCGGATCGTCGGCAAAGTCTTGCGCCTGGCCGTCGTATCGCAGGTCGTCGAAGTAGATCGTCATGCTTCCGCCGAACTTCATCATGTTCATCAGGCCAAAGTGATCGAACACGGTGTCTTGCTGCTTGTAGCCTTCCGGCAGGTCGACAATGAACTCGTGCGTGTTGGGGAATCGCCGCTGGGCTTCGTCCCGAGCCGCCTCGTTCAGCTCGCCGTAATCTTGGGCGCTGTGCTTTTCACTACTGAGCGTGAATCGAAATTGACCGTTACCGCCGGCACCGGCTGGATCGTAGTCGAGCGTCCAGTGGTAGCGCGTGCCGTCGTTCTTCAAGGGTGTCGGCCGAAACTTGCCGGGCAAGTACGGCGTGACGAACGTGCCGCACGATTGGTTGTGGCCGGTGATCAATCGCACCGCCAGGCGACAGCCTTTCGTTTCACAGTCGAGGTTCATTCCCAGCGAGCTGATGGGACGACCGCCGCCGCCGGGCTGCTCGGCACGAAAGAAGCCGAAGAACAGCCCGCCGCCGGCGAGCGTCTTTGTTACGCAGAAGTTTCCCGAGGCGTGGAGCGTTTCATCGAGTGTACGTGGCGGAATTCTTGCTGCGTAAAAGGCAGGCTCGTACGCGCGCCTTACCGTTCCGCCCATCTCGCCGCGCGCAAGGCCCGCAAAGTTTGTCGGGCTGTAGCCAAAGTCCTGCGTGATTGTTGGATACTTTGCCGGGATCTGTCG
>DASZPI010000325.1:0-4009 GCA_035550355.1 Pirellulales bacterium | reverse complement strand
TCGTCCGAACCCAACCGCGCGAACGGGGCCGACAAGCAGAATTTCTCGCGCCACTATCCGAAGCGCCTGGCGGCTGAAGTATTGCTGGACGCACTCGATCGCATGACCGGCGCTCCAACGACCTTCGGCAGCCTGCCGCCGGGAACGCGCGCCGTGCAATTGCCCGATACGGGAGCGACGTCGTACTTTCTCACCGTGTTCGGCCGGCCTGCCATGTCGAGCGCCTGCGAGTGCGAGCGATCGAGCGACGCCAACCTTGCCCAAAGCCTGCACCTGCTGAACTCCAGCGAGATGCAATCGAAGCTTTCGGCGGGCACGGGTCGCGCGGCGACGCTGGCCCGCGACACGAAGCTGCCCACCGAGCAAAAGATTCGGCAACTCTACCTGCAGGCGTTCTCGCGCGAGCCGGCCGACAACGAGCTTGCCGTGGCCGTGGCGCACCTCGAGCGCTCGAAGGAGCCGCAGCACGCGCTGGAAGATATCGTGTGGGCGTTGGTGAACTCGAAAGAGTTCTTGTTCAATCACTGATGCGCGGTGGGTGATCATGCCTGTACGCACCGCCGCCGCTTTCGGGTCGTTGCTTCTGGCGGCCTCGTTGTTGGCCCCGCGGCCAGCCGTGGCGCAGTTGCCCGCGGCGCAGTTGTACAGCCTGGTTCCGCCCGGCGGCCGGCAAGGGACCGAGTTCACCGTGCGCGTTGCCGACGGTGTCGATCTCGACGATTTGCGGCAGCTTGTGTTTTCGCACCCTGGCATCGTCGCGAAATTGAAACCGGCCGAGCCGCTGCTCGAAGGCTTGCCCCCGGAGCCGAGCACCGAATTCGTGGTGACGATCGCCGCCGAGGTGCCGATCGGTGTGTACGACGTGCGCGTCGTCGGACGGTACGGCATCTCGAATCCGCGGGCATTCGCCGTCGGCGACCTGCCCGAAGTTACCGAGACCGCCGACAATCATTCCCAGGCCAAGGCCATGCCGGTGCCGATGAATTCGTTGGTCAACGGGTTCACCGAGCCGTCGAATGTCGATTACTTCCGTGTCGACGCTCAAGCCGGTCGGCGCGTGCTGATCGAAGCCTGGGCGGCGCGGCTCGATTCGCGCCTCGACGCCACGCTGGTGCTCTACGACTCGGCGGGCCGCGAGCTGCTGCGCGACCGCAACACCGGCGACCGCGATCCGCTGTTGGACTTCACCGCGCCTGCCGACGGCGCCTACGTTGTCGCCATCCAAGATGCCGTCTATGCCGGCGGCGTCGATTACTTCTATCGCCTGGTGGTACAGAACGGGCCGTACCTCGATTTCGCGCTGCCGCTGGCGGGGCCGTACGGGGGCCACGCGCAGGTCACCTTGTTCGGCCGCAACTTGCCGCGCAGCGAGCCCTCGGGTTTCTCGGCGAACGGTCATGCCCTTGAGCAGCTCAGCGTGCCCGTGCAGTTCCCGGCGGGCGATCAACCCGTTGCTTGCCCCGCATTGGCCAGCCAGGCTCTCGGGCTCAACGTGTTCGAGTATCGCTACCGCTTCGATGGCGGCGCGACGAATCCATGGTTGTTCGGGTTTTCGAACGATCCTGTGCAACTCGAGCAGGAACCGACCAACGACACGCCGGCCAGCGCACAGCGCGTGACGCTGCCTTGCGAGATCGATGGCCAACTGTTCCCGCGCGGCGACCAGGATTGGTTTCAATTCGAGGCGAAAAAAGCCAGCGTGTTCACGATCGAAGTCATCTCGCAACGCTTAGGCGTGGGCAGCGATCCGCAGTTGCTCGTTCAGCGTGTTACCAAGAACGACAAGGGCGAAGAACAGGTGACCGACGTTGCCGAGGTCGACGACGATCGCGAGCTGGGCGGCGGCGATTTCAGCACCGCCTCGAGCGACCCGGGCTACCGGTTGAACGTTGCCGAGGACGGTACGTACCGGCTGCTGCTGCGCGACCTGAATGAATTTCGTAGCGATCCGCGGCGAGTGTACAGGCTCGCCATTCACGAGCCGCGGCCCGACTTTGCGCTCGTCGCCCTGGCCCGCAATCCAGGGCCCGGAACCGATGGCAAGTTCAAGCCAACGACCAAGGTCTTCCCAGCCAGCGCGTTGCTGCGCCGCGGCAGCGCTGCGGCCATCACCGTGCTGGCGGTGCGCCGCGAAGGTTTCGCCGCGCCGATCGAAGTCACCGCCGCGAACGTTCCCACGGGAGTCACCTTCGAGCCGGTGGTCCTCGGTCCCGCGCAGGATTCGAGCGTGTTGGTGCTGCGCGCCGCGGCCGACGCACCGGATTGGGCGGGGGCGATTCGCGTCACGGGACGCGCGACCATGGGCGAGAAAATTCTCGAACGCACGGCTTGCGGCGGCACCACCGTGTGGCCGAACATGGCCCAGCCAGGTAGTGCCGGCAATCAGCGTGTCGCGCCGGCGCGCTTGACGCGCGATGTCGTGCTGGCGGTCGGCGATCAGGAATCGCTGCCGTTGCGCATCGATCTGGGCGAAGGCAAGCCAGCCGACGTCGTACCCGGCGGCAAGGCCGAAGTGCAGGTTCGGCTTGCGCGCGGCGAAGGGTTCAACGAACCGGTCACCATCACCGTCGCCGGCATGCCTGAAGGATTCAAGTCGTCGCCGATTACCATCGGCCAAGGAGGCAGCGACGGCAAGCTGACGATCGAAGTGCCGGCAAATGCGACGCTCGGTCCCTGGTCGGTCTACGTTCAAGGACAAATGAAGCTGCGCTACGCGCGGAACCCCGACGGGGCCAAGCGCATTACCGAGATGCGCCAGGCGGCCGAGAAACTGGCGGCCGAGCTGGCCAAAAACGCCAAGGATCCAGCTCTCGCCGCCAAAGCGAAGCGTGCGGCCGAGGTAAAGGCACTGCTCGTGAAGCGCGACGCCGAGACCAGCAAGGCGGCGCAGCCGAAGGACCTTACGATCAACATTCCATCGAACACGCTCACGTTGCAGATCAACCCTCCGTCGCACGCCCCATGAAGTTGCACCATGTATTGTTCGCGCTGGCGGCGCTCGCATCGTCGCTCGCCGTCAGCCGGGCTGATGAACCGATGCTGCTCGATGTCGCCGAGATCAAGCGCGATGCGCCGGTCGAGTTCGAGCGCGATGTGCTGCCGATTCTGAAGAAGAACTGCATCGCCTGCCACAATGCGACGAAGGCTGAGAACAAGCTGAACGTCGAAAGCCCGGCCGACATCCTCCGCGGCGGCGACACAGGACCGGCGATCGTCGCCGGGCGTGGGCTGGAAAGCTTGCTGCTGCTGCGCGCTCGTGGTGGCGGCGATGGTCCGATGCCGCCGGCCGACAACAAAGTCGGCGCGGCGGCGCTGACGGCCCACGATCTCGGGCTGATCAAGTTGTGGATCGACCAAGGGGCGAAAGGCAGCGTCGCCAGCGCCACGAAAATCGACTGGCGTCCCCTCCCCGCGTCGGTCAATCCGATCTTCGCCGTCGCGCTGACGGGCGACGGGCAGTTTGCCGCGTGCAACCGCGCCAACCAGGCGTTCGTTTACCAGGTGCCCACCGGCCGCCACGTTTGCCAGCTCGTCGACCCCGCGATCCAGGCCGCCGGCCTGGACCCGCACGGCTCGGTCGCCGACCTCGACCTGATTCAATCGTTGGCCTTCAGCCCCGATGGACAACTGCTGGCCAGCGGCGGCTACCGGGCGATCAAGCTGTGGCAGCGCCCCGCGCCGCGCCGCGAGCGGTCGATCAAGCTCGCCGATGTGCCGCGCGCAATGGCCGTTAGCGCCGATGAAAAGCGCCTGGCGGTCGTGACCGGCGAGCGCCGCGCGCAACTGTTCGAGCTGCCGGCAATGAAGGCCGGCGCTTTGCTCACGGGGCACGAGCAGCCGATCGTTGCCATCAAATTCTCGTCCGACGGCGCGCTGGTGTACGCGGTCGATGCCGACGGGTTGATTCGCGCGTGGCAGGCGGCCGACGGGCAATCGGCCTGGCAGCTCGCCACCGGCGTGTCGACCACAGCGCTCGCCGCGATCGGCTCCGGTCAACAACTCGCAACGG
>DASZPI010000324.1:0-5216 GCA_035550355.1 Pirellulales bacterium | reverse complement strand
CACCTTTTCGATCGGCGCGGCACACTCGGCCGAGCGGCCGAATGTGCTGCTGATCGTGGTCGACGATCTGCGACCCGAGCTCGCCTGCTACGGCGAGTCGGACGTCCATTCGCCGAACGTCGATCGCCTGGCGGCACGCGGCATGCGCTTCGACCGGGCTTATTGCCAGTATCCGATTTGCAATCCCAGCCGCACGTCGTTCCTCACGGGCCTGCGTCCCGAAACGACGCAAGTCTTCGGCAACGACATCTACTTCCGCACCAAGCTGCCCGACGCGATCACGCTGCCGCAGTTGTTCCGCTCGAGCGGCTACAAGACCGTCAGCCTCGGCAAGATTTTTCATGCCGGCAAGCTGCACGGCGCCGACTCCTCGGGTGGCAGCGACGCCGAGCACTCGTGGACCGTCAGCAAACAATTCACCGCCACGAAGCTCGGTCAGCAAGGCGAAGGGCGTGACCTCACGTACCCCGGCGGCAACAAGGGTTGGTGCCGCTGGCTGGCTGCCGAAGGGACCGACGAGGATCAGCCCGATGGCCAAATGGCGGCCGAGGCGGTGCGTCAGCTCGAACTAGCGGGCGATCAACCGTTGTTCCTGGCGGTCGGCTTTCTGAAGCCGCACGATCCGTTCATCGCCCCGAAGAAGTATTTCGACCTTTATCCGCCGGCGAGCATTAGGATCCCCAGCGTCCCAGAGTCGAAAGGCACCACGGCGCCATTGGCGATTGCCAAGGGACTCGATTTCAGCAAGTTCACCGACCAGGATCGGCGTGAATTCAAGCGCGCCTACCTGGCCGGCGTGTCGTTCATGGACGCCCAAGTCGGCAAGCTGCTGACGGCCCTCGACGACGGCGATCGCTGGCAGAACACGATGGTCGTGTTCTTCGGCGACCACGGTTACCACCTCGGCGAGCACCACTGGTGGAACAAGGGGACGATTTTCGAGGAATCGGCCCGCGTGCCGTTCATCTTCTGGTCGCCCGAGGCGCGCGGCATGGGGCAATCGACGCGCGGAATCGTTGAGCTGATCGACGTCTATCCGACGCTTTGCGATCTGTGCGGCATCAAGCCACCCAGGGGACTCGAAGGCGAAAGCTTTCGGCCGCTGCTCGTCGACCCCAAGCTTCCCGGCAAGCCGGCGGCGTACACCATCGCGGTGCGCGGCCAGGGCATCGGCCGCAGCGTGCGCACGCAGCGCTGGCGGTACACCGAATGGGACGGCGGCAAGCAGGGGGTCGAGTTGTACGACCAGCAAGCCGATCCCGACGATTACGCGAACCTGGCCGAGCGGCCGGAATACGCGGCGACAGTGGCGGAACTCAAACGATTGCTGGCGCGCGGTGGCTGAGTATGTGTCGCCTTGTTGCCGTTGTTGCGCGCCAGCCCGTGCCTGCTGCCGACCTGCTGCTTGAAGCGCGCAACAATCTCAGGTCGCAGGCTTGCTGTGACGCGCGCGGCTACGACCATGGCGATGGCTGGGGAATCGGCTGGTACGAACGGCCGATGCTCGAGCCGCACGTCGTGCGCTCGCCGGCCGACGCGCGCACCGATCAGGCTTTCGAAGCGGCCGCGCGACAGGTCGCCGCACCGATCTGGTTCGCGCACGTTCGCAATGCCTCGGTCGGTCTGCGCATCGCCGAGAATTGCCATCCGTTCGCTTACGGTCCTTGGCTGTTCGCGCATAACGGCACGGTGACGAATTTCGAACAGGTCGGACCGACTCTCGAGCGCCAGATCGATCCGGCACTGTTGGCCCATCGTCGCGGAACCACCGATAGCGAGCTGGTGTTCTTCTTGTTGCTCGAGCACTTGCGGCGGACGGGCGCGGCGCTCGACGCGCCGGTCGGCGATCCCGCACGGATGGCCACGATCATGGGCGACGTGCTGCGGCAACTCGCGCGGCTGACCGAAGGTCACCGGTACGAAGGCGAGCCGGCCAAGTTCAATTTTCTGCTCAGCGACGGTGTGGCCTTGGTGGCAAGCCGGTGGAAGCACGATCTGCACTGGCGTGCCGAGGACGAGCAGGTAACGATCGCTAGTGAACCCATCGGCGATGATTCGGCGGAAAGCACTCCTTGGCGTGAGGTGCCCGACGGGGATATGTTGACGGTAGACGAACACTGTCGTTGCGTTCTGCACCCCGTCTGAACTGGCTGATTCGTGATGCGACACCCTCTCCTGGCGCCCGATCTGCGCGAACTGATCGTCGACCAGGACAAGGAGGCGCTGCGCGAGTTCTTTGCGCCGCATCATCCGGCCGAAAGCGCCGAGCTGCTCGAAGACCTCGAGCCGGCCGAAGCGCTGTTCGTGCTGGAGTTGCTCGACGGCCGCGCGCGTGCCGCGGTCCTAAGCTATCTGAATCCGCAGATGCAGGACGGCATCGCCTCGCTGATGCAGCGGGGCGATTTGGCCGAGACGCTGACGTACATGTCGCACGACGAGCGTGCCGACCTGGTAGCGCGCCTGCCGCACGAGCGCGTCGAGCAGATCATGCCGCTGCTGGCTCGGGCTGAGCGCGAAGACATTCGCCTGCTGACCGCGCAGCAAGAAGGTTCGGCCGGGGCGGTGATGACCAGCGACTACGCCACGCTGCCGGCCGAGGCGACCGCCGCCGCCGCGCTCGACAAGCTGCGGCACGAGGCCCCCGACCGCGAGACGATCTACTACTGCTACGTGGTCGACGAGCAGCGCCGCCTGGTGGGCTTCGTGTCGCTGAAGGACATTATTCTGGCTCCGCCGTCGAAGCGCATCGTCGACATCATGCAAGTTGACGTCGTGCACGGCCGCGTCGATGAAGACCGCGAAGAAATCGCCAAGAAGCTGCTCGAGTACGACTTGATCGCATTGCCGATCGTCGATCAGCAAGACCGCATGGTCGGGATTGTCACGCACGACGACGTGGCCGACGTGCTGGTCGACGAGGCGACCGAGGACGTGCAGCGTTTGGGTGGTCTCACGCCGCTGGAAGAAGGTTACCTCGACACGCCGTTTCTCGAACTGTGGCGGAAGCGCGTGTTCTGGCTAGCGGTGTTGTTCGCCGGCGGATTCCTGACGACCACGGCACTGTCGAGCTTCGAGCAGGTGTACGAAGACGTTCCCGCGCTGGTGCTGTTCATGACGTTGATCACGGCGGCGGGCGGCAACTGCGGTTCGCAATCGACGACGCTGATCACGCGCGCTTTGGCCTTGGGCGAACTGACGCCTGGCGATTGGTTGCGAGTGCTTGGTCGCGAGATTCTGATGGGCGCATCACTTGGGCTGGCGCTGGCCGGTGCAGGTTTCTTACGCGCCTGGCTGACGCCGCGCGCCGCGACGGGCAATGTCGATATTTACCGACTCTCCGAGGTGGTGGCCGTGAGCGTGGCGGTGGTCGTGCTGTGCGGCAACCTGGTGGGCGCGCTGTTGCCGTTGGCGCTGAAGCGCGTCGGTCTCGACCCGGCGTTGATGAGCAACCCCGTGGTCTCGTGCCTGGTCGATGTGACGGGAATCGTCGGCTACTTCGCGATCGCGGAATTCATGCTGGGCTGAGCACGGCTCACGCAGCCGCTTTGCGCTCGGGCGGCTTCGCTGGTAGCGGCACCGTGGCGGGCTGCGGCGCCAGGGCGTCGTCGGCGGGTACGCGCCAGAGCAGGCCCAAGGCCGCGAGCCGCACGACGCTCGAGGCGACGAACAAGCCCAGGTAAATTTCGGGACGCTTGCCCAACTGCGCGAGCACGGCGCCGCCAATCAGCGAACCAATCACGGTGGCCGCGGCATGCGCAAAGTTGTACTTGGTGAGCATGCTCGCGCGCTCGCGCTCGTCGATCGCTTCGAAGAACAACAGCGCCACGGCCAGCTCGTACGCCGCCCACGCGATGCCGATGGCAAGTTGCATGGAAAGCAAGTAATAGAATTCGTCCGACACGACCCACGCGGCCGACATCGGCACAATTCCCACGCCGCCCACCCATAGCAGCGTGCGCGCGCCAAATCGGCGCGCTAATCGCCCCAACAATGGCAGCGCGAGGATGCGCCCGCCGAGCGCCGACGCAACCAGCGCGACGTATTGAACGTACGACAGGTGCAGGTGCTGCAGCATGTAGGGATTGAAGAACGGTCCCGAAATCTGCACGGCACATTGCACGGCCAGAAAGTACAGCAGCAGCGCGCCGTCGGTGCGATGGCGCAAGCGGCCGAGCAATTCGATGAGGGTCACCGAGCGGTGCGCGCGAGTATCGTCGGGTGCGTCGGCTTGCTGAGCCAGAAAACCGCAGGAGATGAATCGGCTCACACTCGCCGCCAGAAACAATAGCGCAAACATCTGGAGCGAGTAGCCGATCGACTTGCCCCACTCGAGCGCGAAACCAGCCAGCACGAAGCCGCTCATCACGCATGCCTGGCCAATCCGCGTACGGCGGGCGAACCAGTCGGCACGAATCCGCGGCGGCACCAGCGAACCCATCCAGGTATTCCAAGCAGGGCTCGACGAAAGGCCCGCGCCCCAATACGCCGCCGCGGCCAAGAAGACCAATCCCGGCCCGACGAAGCCCATGGCGGCGCCGATCGCCAGGGGCAAAAAGCTCAGTGCCTGCACGAGCACACACGCCACCACCCAGCGCCGATACGAACCGATCCAGCGCATTCCCATGGGCGCCGCCAGTTGCAACGCCGCGCCCGCCAACAACGGAATCGTGCTCACCAGGCCCGAGGTGACTTCGCCCAGCCCCGCCGCGAGCGCGAACGCCGGCAGGTACGTCTCGCCGGTACCGACCATCAGGCTGGCGGCAGCGCAATCGTTGACGCTGGCGCGTAGGTTCGCGCGACAACGACCGCGCTCGTTGCGCGCACTGCTATCGGGAAGGAAACGCAAGGTGATTCAAACCAGCAGAGAAGAGGCGGACAAGTTGTCGCGGATCATAGCGACGGGCTGTCGCCGCGCAAAGAGCGACCTGTTCTGCGCAGACTTTCCGTCTTGACGCGCCCCTTGAATGCTCGGCAGGCGACGCATAGATTGCGGACTCGCGTCGCAACAACCAACGATCGTTGCCTTTCCGATTCGTGCGCTAGCGCCCTGAGAACTCATCGATGAAAGCCGTCGCCGTCCGACCCGGCAAACCGAACAGTGTCTATTTGACCGACCTCAAGAAGCCGAGCGTTGACGACATTCCCGATGGTCGCGGCGTGCTGGTGCGTGTGCTAAAGGTCGGCGTCGATGCCACCGACCGTGAGATCAACGAAGC
>DASZPI010000323.1:0-2109 GCA_035550355.1 Pirellulales bacterium | reverse complement strand
TCGGCGGCGGCACGGTGAGCGCCGAAGGCGAAGAGGTAGCCTGGGACACGGTGCGGCTGAAGCTGCAAGAGATTATCGACCACGAAGACAAGCATCGTCCGTTCAGCGACGACGAGCTGGTCAAGGAGCTCGAGAAGCACGGCCTAACGGTGGCGCGGCGCACCGTGACCAAGTATCGCAAGGCGATGAAGATCGCCAGCTCGCGCCAACGCCGCGCCTGGACCTGAAGAACCACTACACATGGTGTCCGGCGTCGATATCGCTGGGCATGCCTCCTTCGACGCGCAAACTGCGGCGCCGGCGCTGCGCCAGTCGCACCTGGTCGAATTGCTTGCTCACGGCGGCCACGTTCTCGATGCCAATTAGCCGCAGCTCGGGATCGGTGCGATCGGACGAAAAGATGCGGATCGTGCCGACGCCGGTCATCCGCTCGATCGGCGATTGCTCGACCTGCAAGTCTTCCATGTCGATCACGTCCATGCGGTGGATCGTGCGCGACAGCACGCCCGACTTGTACTCGAACCACAGGTTCGTCAGCCGGTATTGCACGCTGATGCGCCGGTAGGCAAGCCGCAGCGCCTGCGACAACCACAGCAGCGGCAGACCAAGGCCGACGACCCACCACGCCTCGGCACGCTGAACGAAGACTGCCACGGCCAGCGCCACCACGCTGACCACGGCCAGGAACACCCACGTGCCGATCATTGCCTTGGGCGAGTAGCGGCCGTGCCACACGTCGTGCTCTGAGAGATCGATCGACTTGACGATGCCCGGCGAGTCGGCTGCCGAGACTGCCGGCGAGCGGTCGTCGTCGAACGACTTGCCGCATTGCGGACAGAACTTCGCGTGGTCGGGCGCGTTGGCGTGGCAAGCGGGGCATTGCATGGTCGGCAGTCCATCGGACCCGAAGGATGGGCGAGACACGACCGGCAAGCGTAGGGCACGGCGACCGTGTCTGGCAAGAGCGCACCCGCGGGAGACGATTCGCTGCGGCTCGCTACTTCGCAGCACGAGCCCAGCGGCCTATAGTGGCGATATGAACTGCCCGTTCTGCCGGGTCGACAACGATCGTGTCATTGATTCACGTGCCAGCCACGATGGCTTCGCCATTCGTCGCCGCCGCGAATGCCTGAACTGCAAACGGCGCTACACCACCTACGAGCGGATCGAGGAAACCGCCCTCAAGGTGATCAAGAAGGACGGCACACGCGCGCCGTTCGAGCGCGATCGCATTCGCCGCGGGCTAGAAAAGGCCTGCTGGAAACGACCGATCAGCGACGAGCAGATCGAGGGCATCGTCAGCGCGGTCGAGGCCGACGCCTATGCGAACTTCGACAGCGAAGTCCCGACGCAGTATTTGGGCGAGCTGGTAATGCAGCACCTGCGGAAGATCGACCAGGTGGCATTCGTGCGCTTTGCCAGTGTTTACCGCGAGTTCAAGGACGTGCGCGATTTCGTCGACGAGCTCGAACCGATGCTCGACGACCGCGACAAAGGTTCGCCGCGAAGCTAGCGACGGCAAGCAGTCTAGCGCTCGTACGTGCCGACCAGCACCGCTTCGGCCAGCACGTGCCCGTCGATCAGGCTCCTAAGCGTAGCAACGGTCGCCGAGTCAGCGACCGCCAGCGGTGCATCGAGCGCGAACAGCCGGAAGCGATAGTGATGCGGTCCGCTTCCCGGCGGCGGCATCGGCCCGCGGTAGCCAATCACGCGGCCGCTTGTCCACGAGTTGTGCCCCTGCACGGCGCCCGCTGGTTGCTTGAGTTGCGCCGAGGCCGCTACTCCGCGCGGCAGACCGGTCGCGTCGGCCGGAATCTTATAAATCAGCCAATGCACCCATGGGTCGCGGCTCGGTGCATCGGGATCGTCGACCATCAACACAAATTCGCGCGTTCCGGCCGGGGCGTGCGCCCACACCAGGGGTGGCGAGATGTCTTCGCCTTCGCCAGTGTATTGCTTCGGAATCGGGTCGCCGTCGCGAAACGCTTCACTGTGAATGGTCATCGACATCGCATGTTCTCCTACAGCGGAATCGTACCCCGGCAATGAACAGCACCCGATGAGCAGTAATCTGATCATTCGCGCCGCGGGAAACGTCGAAGGTTGTCG
>DASZPI010000322.1:0-9692 GCA_035550355.1 Pirellulales bacterium | reverse complement strand
GACGCGCAGCGAGCGCTCGCTGCGCGTCGCGGCTAAACGCTTGGTTCTGCGTCCATCTGGCGGTCCACTTCCGCATCGCGTCGCGCAGCCACCTTGGGATCGAGCGATAGCTGCCGCAGCTTGGGGGCGAGAATCGCCGCGCCCGCCACGACCACCAGGGTCACGATGCCGCCCAGCCACACGCTCCGCACGGTGCCCAACAGCGAGGCCGCCACGCCGCTTTCCAAGGCGCCGAGCTCGTTCGAGCTGCCGATGAAGATCATGCTCACCGCCGCAATCCGGCCGCGCAGATGCTCGGGCGACAAGAGCCTGAGAATCGAGCGGCGAATGACCACGCTCACGCCGTCGAACACGCCGCTGGCGAACAGCGCGACCATCGACAGCCAAAACGAGGTCGAGAGCGCGAAGACGATCATCGCCACGCCGAACCCGGCGACGGCCAGGAACAAGTTTCGCCCCGCATGCTTGACCGGCGGCCGACGCGTGGCCCACAGCATGGTCAGCAGGGCGCCGCTGGTGGGCGCTGCGTTGAGCATGCCCAGCCCGACCGAGTCGACGTGCAAAATATCGCTGGCGAACACCGGCAGCAGCGCGATCGCTCCGCCGAACAGCACGGCGAACAGGTCCAAGGCCATCGAGCCGAGCAACACCTGGTCGCGCACGACGTAGCGCACGCCTTGCGACACGCTGGCCCAGATCGACTCGTGCTCGCTGGTGTCGCCCACCGGGCGCGCCGCCATCCGCCCGACCGCCGTCCGCCCGGCCATGTACAACACCGCGATGCCAGCATAGGTCGGAGCCGCGCCCAGCGCCTTGAACGCCACGCCGCCGACGAGCGGGCCAATCACGGCTGCGGTCATCCAGCAGGTGGCCATCAGCGTCGACGAGTGGACGAGCATCTCCCAGGGCACGACCTGGGCTTCGAGCGCCGAGGCGGCCGGCTCGGCGAACCCGCGCGCGATTCCCGCCACGAACACCACCGCGTAGAGCATGATCAACTGCGCGTGCCCGTCGTCGAGCCACTGCAAACCGGTCAGCAGTGCGGCGCAGACGATCAGGGCCGCGAGCGTCCAGCGCAGGATCGTCGGTCGGTCGTACCGGTCGGCCACGTGCCCGCCGTACAGCGCCAGCCCGACCGAGGGAATCGCCTCGACCAGGCCGAGCAGTCCCAGCGCCAGGGTGCTGCCGGTGATCGCGTAGACCTGGTAGCCGAGCACCACCGCCATGGCGCGGCTGGCGAACGTGACCGTGGCATTGGCGACGAATAGCCGAACGAAATCGGGCGATCGAAATGGCGCCAGCGACGACGGCTGCTCAGAGGTGCTCAACGTTTCCTGCTTTCCGCTTTCGGCTTTCCGCTTTCGGCTTTTGCTGAGTGTACAATCTCGCCATGCGTGCAGAAGTCATTTCGATCGGCGACGAGCTGACCAGCGGCCAACGGCTCGATACGAACAGCCAATGGCTCAGCCAGCGGCTTAACGATTTGGGTGTTGCGGTGATCGTGCACGCCACGGTGGCCGACGAGCTCGAAACCAGCCTCGAGGTGTTTCGCGCCGCGGCCGAGCGTGCGGACGTGGTTGTCTCGACCGGAGGACTTGGTCCGACGGCCGATGACCTGACGCGCGAAGCCTTGGCTCGGCTGACCGGCGCCGAGTTGCTGCTCGACGAAGCGGAGCTCGCGCACCTGAAGAGCTTGTTCGCGCGCCGCCAGCGTCCGATGCCCGAGCGCAACGTGGTGCAGGCGATGTTCCCGCGCGGCAGCCGCGTGATTCCCAATCCCGAAGGGACCGCGCCAGGCATTGCGATCGAGGTGCCGCGTGCGCGCGGCGGCGTGTGCCGGTGGTTCGCGTTGCCGGGTGTGCCCGCCGAGATGTTCCAGATGTGGGATGGCTCGGTGCGGCCCGCACTGGTTGCACTCGGCGCGGGGCAGAAGATCATCGTGCATCGGCGGATCAAATGCTTCGGCGCCGGCGAGAGCGATGTCGAGGCGCGGCTGCCCGATCTGATTCGCCGCGGCCGCGTGCCGCAGGTCGGCATCACGGTGAGCGACGCGACGATCACGCTGCGGATCACTGCCGAGGGAAGCAGCGAAGAAGAATGTCAGCGGCTCATCGAGCCCACGGCGCAAATCATTCGCGACTGCCTCGGCACGCTGGTGTTCGGCGCAGAGGACGACGAGCTGCAAGACGTCGTCGTGCGCCAGTTGGCCGCGCGTGGTCAAACGCTGGCCACGTGCGAATGGGGCACCGAGGGCTTGATCGCGCGCTGGCTCGCCTCGGCGGCCGGGGAAACCACCGCGCTGCGAGCGGCGCAGGTGGTCGCTTGCGATTTCGCGGCGAACACCATCAGCAATCAGACCATCGCTTCCTACGAAACCGCCGACGGCGTGGCTGCTCTGGCGACCGGCTGCCGCGCTGGGTTCGACAGCGACTACGGCCTCGCGATCGGTCGCTTTCCCGTTGAAGGAAATGAGGCGTGGGTTGCACTGGCCTCGCGCGAGGGTGTGCAGACGCGCAGCATCTCGCTGGCCGGTCACTCGGCGATCATCAAGCCGCGCGCCGCCAAGCAGGCGCTCAACGTTCTGCGGCTGGCGCTGCTCGCAGCGCGACAATGATCTTCGGCAATCTTGCCTGTCCACCGACGCGCGCACGGTTACATGTTCGATAGATCGGCCAATCGCGCAAACCGCGACAATTTGTCCGCGTAGATAAGTGCGTGGGCAACAAGAACTTCTCATGTGGAGGTGAGAGTCATGTCACGTTTCGTTCTCGGATTGGGTAGCATTGCGTTGGCGGCGATCATGGCCTTCTCGACCCCGGACATTGCGATGGCGCGCGGCACGCATAGCGGCGGCGGTCGGCATCACACGACGGCTGGTCACCGGATGAACCACGGTCACCGGTACCATCGGGTGTCGAAAGCGAAGAAGCCCCGCAAGAACAAGCAGGCTTCGCATCGGCATCATCGTCATCGCGGCAGCACGGTAGGCACGCCGCCCGTGCGTCGTTCGATTGGCTAAGGCGCGCACCAAGCCCCGTTTAGCCGCGACGCAACTCGAGCGCTTGCTCAGCCCGTCGCGGCTAAACCTCAGGCTTCGACCGCGGTCAGCGACTCTGGCGACCGCGCGCACCGCTCGGACGGTGTCTTGCCAAACTCGATCGCTTCGGCTGCGGCGCCGCGCGGATAGTGCGCCCACCAGGGCTTGCGATGCCCCAGGGTAATCAGCCGGCCGAGTTGCTGTGGCTGAAAGTGTCCGTAGCTGGCCAGCGACGACCAGTTGACGCACTCGACGATTCCCATCACGCGCCGCACACCGCGCTGGTGCAGTGCATGGAACGCGCGGACCACTGCCGGAAAGTTGATCCCGCGGCCGCGATACTCGGGCCGTGTGTACGCCTTGTACAAGTACGCCGTGTCGTTGCCGAAGCGGATCGGAACGCCCATCGCGTGCTCCGCCTCGACGCCGCTGATCGCGTACCAGTTGTAGTTCACCAGCGTCGAGCCATCGAGCGCGGCGAAGCACAGGTCGTTGCCGTCGGCCAAGCGGTCGACCATCGACGCTTCGAGATCGTTCGCCGGGTCGGCGGCAAAGGACCACACATCGTCGGCGGTCAGAAAGCGATACGTCAGGTCGTACCGGTCGGCGGTGATCGGCGGCGTGCGTTTCAGATCGAGAATGAACACGCGGCTGACGTGCAGGCCCAAGCCGCGGCTGATCGCCCGGTAGCCGTAGTATCGGCTGGCTTGCCAAAGATTGCGGAATCGACGCGGCATGATGGCACCGGTGCGCGAGAATCTCCTTCGTAAGCATAGGTCACCCCCCGGCGTTGTGCGGCAGCCTCGTTTCCAGCGGTTGTGCAGGTTAAGATGGCCGGCAGTCTCGCCATCGCCTCGAAGGTCGCCTGCCATGATGAAAACTCGTCTCGCGGTTGTCGCATCGTTGTTGCTGCTCGTGGTTCGCGGCGCAGCCGCTGGTCCGCTGGTCGACGAATCGTCGCCGATCGAGACGCTGTGGACCGAGTTCGGCCTGTGCGATGGCCCGGCGTGGGACGGCAACGGCACGCTGTACGTGCCCGACGTCAAAGGCGGCAAGCTGTATCGGTACCGCGCCGGAATGAAGAAGCCGCAAGTCGTGCTCGACGACGCTGGCCGCATTAGCGCCGCGTTCTACGACCACGGACGGCTGTACCTGGCCGACAACGGCAACAGCGCGATCGCCTGGTTGAAGGACGGCCAGAAGGTGACGCTCGCCAGCCACGACCCCGCAGCCAAGCCGCCGATCAAGCCCAACGACCTGGTCGTCGACAACCAGCGCGGCATTTACTACACGCTCACCGGCCAAGCGCAGGTGATGTACCTGCCCGAAAACGGCAAGCCGCGCGTTGCGATCGAAGGGATCGATTCGCCCAACGGCATTATTCTGTCGCCGGACGAGCGGACGTTGTACGTCGCCTCGTATGTGCCGAAACAGATTTGGGCGTACGATGTGCTTCTGCCCGGCAAGCCGACCAACGGCCGCGTGCTGGCCACGATGGACGACGGGCCCGATAAAGGGGCCGACGGCATGACGATCGATCGTGCCGGCAACATCTACTGCGCCGGCGCGGCCGATGTGTGGATCTGGAGCCCGAGCGGCAAGCTGATCGAGAAGATTCACACTCCGACGAGGCCGATCAACTGCACGTTCGGCGACGGCGACATGCAGTCGCTGTACATCACCGGCTTCGGCGGCCTGTATCGGCAGAAGATGCGCATCACCGGCCGGCCACCGCAGCCGCCGCTGCGCAGCGAGGACCAACCGGCCGACGAAACGAAGCTCTCGACCGTGCTGCCGGGGAACGTGACGCCGTCGCTCGACGTTCCCTACGCCCGCTACGGCGACCGCACGTTGGTTGCCGACATTTTCGTGACGAACGACAAGCCCTCGCCGCGGCCGGCGATCGTCGTCGTGCACGGCGGCGGCTGGGTCAAGGGCGACAAGACGAAGTTCCGCGCCCTGGCGCTGGCGCTGGCGGCGCGTGGCTACACGACCATGGCGATCGAGTATCGCCTGGCAGGCGAAGCGCCGTTTCCCGCGGCGATCGAGGACTGCAACGCCGCCGTGCGATTTCTCCGCGCTCGGGCGATCGATTACCAGGTCGATCCCAAGCGCATCGGCGCGGTCGGCGGCTCGGCCGGCGCTCACCTGGTCGGCCTGATGGCGGCAGCGCCAACGGTCAAGGAACTCCAAGGCGACGGCGGCAATCCAGACGAATCGTCGCAGATCGCCGCCGCCGTGTGCATGGCCGGCCCGATGGAGATCGCCACCGGCAACGTCGCCGAGAGCTCGCGCACCGGCAAGGCGTACGCCAACACATTCTTCGGCGGCACGATTGACGAAAAGCGCGCGTTGTACGAGCTCGCCTCGCCGATCGCGCACTTCACCAAGGACACGCCGCCGATCCTGTTCCAGACCGGCGAGCTCGATCGCCCCGAGCGCGACACGCCGGCGATCGAAAAGCTCAAATCGCTGGGCGTGTGGACCGAGCAGAAAATCTACCCGGGCGGCAAGCATGGCTGCTGGATGCAGCCGTCGTACTTCGGCACCATGGTCAACGATATCGACGCGTTCTTTCAGCAGCACATGAAGTAGCGCGGTACCCTCTCCCACCGGGAGAGGGTGGCCGCCGCCGCGGCGGCCGGGTGAGGGTGATTCGGGGAGATGACGTCCACACCGCGTCACCCTCATCCGCCCTTCGGGCACCTTCTCCCGGAGGGAGAAGGCCTGAAATCATCGCACGATTACAATTGCTCGAGTAGCTCGTCGAAGTCGATTTCACGCGACGGTCGCGTGTCGGCCTTCAGGATGTTGGCCATCTGCTCCAGCGCGTAGCGATTTTCTTCCGCGGTGTTCGAGGCCAGGCAATCGCAGGGCGCGATCACCGACAAGTCGCGCAGGTACGCGTCGTTTGCGGTGAACAGCACGCAAATGTTGCCTGCCACCCCGGTCAGGATCACGGTCTTCGTGCCCAGGTATTGCAGCAGCAAGTCGAGCGTGGTGGAGTAGAACCCCGAGTGCTTCGGCTTGAGCACAAAGTAGTCGTCGTCGTCGGGGCGGAGCAGCTCGACCATCGGCCGCCCCGGCACGCCATCGTGCAAGCAATGTTCCACCTGGGCCGAGAAATCGGAGCGCCAGCGGCCAAAATTATCGTTGGCGTAGATCACCGGCACGCCCGCCGCCTTGGCCCGCCGCTTCAGGTCGACGATCGCCCTGGCCATGGGCAGTGCTTGCCGCGCCAGTCCTTCGCTGCCCGGAAAGTCGAGGTCATTGATACAGTCGATCAGCAACAAGGCCAGATCGCACTTGTCGGGAGCGTTGCCGTGAAGATCTGCGTTCTTTGCGGGCATGAATAATCGCGTGCTAGCGATGGCGTCGTGTCAGAGATTTAATTTTAGGCAAGCTGTGCCATGCAGCCAGTCCAGAGTAAGGCCAGTCGTTCTAAAGCGTCGATTCCTCGCCAATAGCCAATTGCGCATAGCTAATACACGCGATGCACTTGGCGACAAATCGGTTGCTAATGGGGGCGCGCTACCGATGGTCAACGACGACCAGCGACCCGACCCAGCCGAACGAACCGCGTTTTCTCGTAAGGAGGCGGAATGAAACTGCGCGTCCTAATACTTGCGGCCCTCGCGCCAAGCATGGCCCTTGGCCGCGCTCATGCCGACACGACCAGCGACGACATCGTGCTCGTGTCGAACTATGACGAAGTAAACACTTACAACCCGCCAGTGGTCTCGACGGCGTATGCCGACCCGAACGCGCCGGAACCGCAAGCCGCAGGCGACCAACCCTGCAACTGCGGCCAGTGTGCCTCGTGTTGCGATCCCCGCGGGCGCTCGGGACTGTTCGGCCGCCGCAACGGGCTGCTCGAACAGATCCGCGGCTACGGTCGCCCCGTTTCGGAACGGTATCCCCGCGTCGGGCTGTACGTGTTCCAAGACTACGACTCGTGGCGCGGCTACTCCGACGGCGTGTACCAGAACAACAACGGTGGCGCCGGCGGCTTGAACATCGGCTTCCCGGTTATCGAGCCCAACGGCTACGACATCCACGGACAGGTCGGCATGAGCTACGGCCTGTACGACTGGAACGGCCGCGGCAGCCCGCTGGCAACCAACCAGAACCTGCAACAGCAGATGTTCTTCACCTACGGCCTGTACCATCGCGCCGATGCCAACCGGCCGTTTAGCTGGGCCGTGGTGCAAGACTGGATGGTCAATAACAACTTCGGCCAATACGCCCAATCGTTCTCGCTCAGCCAATGGCGCGGCCAGGTCGGCTGGGCCCTGAGCGACAAGAACGAGGTCGGCCTCTGGGGCGCGCTGCGCGACCGCGGCTACTCGAAGACGTTGGCGCTTGGCGCTCCGTTGGGCACCGGCACCAACTACTGGCGTCCGATCAATCAGCTCAACGCCTTCTGGCATCGCAAGTTCATCCGCTGCGGCGCCGACGCCTGGTTCACCATCGGCTATGCCGAGTCGTACCGTCTCAACCAGTCGCCCGGCTACGGCGGCAGCTTGGGCGGCGCGATCTTCGGCACCATGGTGAACGTGCCGGTGAACGATCGCCTGGCGATTTACGCCAACTGGCAGTACATGGCCCCAACGGCCACCGTGCGTAGCGTCGCGGCCAGCGGCGACGAAACGTTCAACCTGATGTTCGGCTTCGCGGTCTACCCGGGCGGTACGGCGCGCAGCTCGACCGTGGCCGGTCGCAAGAACATGCCGCTGATGAACGTGGCCAACAACGGCACGTTCTTCGTCGATACGAATCGGTAAGCGGTCGAACGGCTTACGCAGCGAACCAGTGAGTGGTGAGCAAGTGAGGAAGCAACTCACGGCTCACCACTCACTTTTTTTATTGGGCCAGGCCGCTGCGGAAGCGAGCTGATTGCATGCGCCGCTAGCATAGGCTGCATCGGTCCCTGTTCTTCCGGATTTGATGGATTTACGGCCCTTTGCTGGACGATCCTGCGAAGGAGTGCGGATTGTGGCGATCGCATCGCCACGCCTGCCAAGCCCGTTGGCGACCGTGCTCGAAATCGAATTTTCTCGCCTCGGCAAGCTGGAAACGTGATGCGCCAGTTCGCGACTCGATTCGTCGGCGTGATGCTCGCCTTGCTGGGGCTGTTGCGCCTGGCCGACGCGCAAGAGCTGCAACTGGCGAGCGATTACGACATGCTGCCGGTCGCTGGTCTGCCGCAACCCCACGAGCCGGCCAACGCCTGGGGGCTGCAAACGGTCGATGCTCCGCCGAGCGTCCCGCTGCCGCCGCCCAACGGCATGCCGCCGACCAACCCGCCGGTCTACACGGCGCCGATCGATGTTGCCCCCGCGCCCGATGCGTGGATGACCGGCAGCTACTTTGGCCGTGGAGTCGAGTTCTGCCGCGAGCTGTGCGGCATTCCCGACGATTGGTGCCCGCCGCGGCTCGATTCGTCGCCGACGTTCAACGTGGTGGGCTACCAGGGCTACGACGCGTTCCGCCAGATTCCCGACGGCAGCCTGCAAGAGACCGGCATCGTGCAGGGAGCGAACTTCGGCATGCCGGTGCCGCGGCTCGATGCCCTGGGCGTCGGCTTTCAGGCCGGCGCGACCTACGGCGCGTACAACCTCGGCGGCAGCCCGAATCGCAACATTCCCACGACGCACGTCTCGCAGCAGGTGTTCGTGACCACCGGCTTCTTTCGCCGTGCCACGGCCACCTGTCCGATCAGCGCCGCGATCGCCTACGACTGGATGATCGGCGATCACCTGGGCACGCTGTCGCAGAACTACACGCTGGGCCAAGGGCGCGCCGAGATCGCCTGGGCGTTTACGGCTCGCAACCAAATCGGCTTCAACGCGAGCTTCGATTGTCAGCATGCGACCAAGATCGTGAATGCGGTCCCGGTCGATTTTCGCCCGGTGAGCCAGGGGAATTTTTTCTGGCAGCATCGCTTCTGCCGCCTCGCCGCCGAAAGCCGCCTGTGGGCCGGCATGACCGATTGCATTCGCGACAACGGCGACAACAGCATCGGCAAGATGGTGTTCGGCATGTGGATCAACGTGCCGGTCACCGATCGTCTGGCCGTGTACATGCAAGGCATGAACTGGGACACGACCACCGCCGGCGTGTCGATGGTCAGCGTGTACGATTTCACGGTCGGCCTCAGCTTCTATCCGCGCTGCACGGCTCGCAGCAGTTCGATCGCCGGCCGGCAGTGGATGCCGTACCTGCCGGTGGCCAACAACGCCAACTTCCTTACCGACACCGACAGCATCACGCCGTAAGGCCGGCGTGTCGTGGTCGGTGGGCAGTGGATTGTGGCAGTTGCTGATCTGCTCGCGAGCGCTCGATCCACAATGGCCCACGGGCTACGCCCAGAACAACCCAAGCGCGCAGCGCGGCACGCCGCCGCGCTGCGGCTCAGCCTTTCAGCAACAAACTTTGGCGCCGGGCTGGTTGGCAGCCGAGGCGTTCTTGTTTGGGGATGTATGTGCTTGCCAACGGGGCTGGTCAGGCCCGGGGCAAGCGCCTCGGCTGCGCTGCGCAGTCACGCGGCGCTCGGGACGCCCGGTGATCGGGGTCGTTCAGCAGGCCGGGAGGAAATCGCACACGGCGCCCGTGGCTCCGACGATCTCCTTTAACCCCCAGCCCTCGACCCATC
>DASZPI010000321.1:0-4955 GCA_035550355.1 Pirellulales bacterium | reverse complement strand
GAGGCCGTCGCGGCGGAAGTGGTCGGCGAGTCGGCAATCAACTCGCCCTGCGGCAGCGGCCGGTTCTGTGCGACTTGGTCGAGGCGCGGCGCCACCCGGTCGAGCTGCGAAGTGAACATCACCAACAGTGCCGCGGCGATTGCCAGTCCCGCATACACCCATGGCCGTCGGCCGCGTGGCAGGCGGAGCAGCGTCGCGGGCCGGTCGCGCAGGGCGTCGGCCGTGGCGCCCCCCACGATCGTAGCGCCGGAATCGGGGGCGAGCATCTGCCGCTCGGCACGGCGGAGCACGCGGTCGGCAAAGTCGCGGCCCAATGCAGCGCGCGGCAAGGCGCGTATCTGCTGGCGGCAGCGGCGCAGGTCGTCGACCAGCGCCTGGCTGGCCGGGTCGGCTGCCAGCCGCGCCTCGACCGCCGCGCGCTCGTCGGCGTTCAATTCGCCATCGAGATACGCGCTCAGGATGTCGTCCGACTCGTCACTCATGTTTCGATCGTGTCATGCATTGCCGTCGTTCATGCATTGCAATCTTTCAGCAGGTCGCGCATTTGCAGCCGGGCGCGATGCAAGCGGCTGCGCACCGTGCCGACCGGCAGGTCAAGCATTTGCCCGATCTCGTCGTACGACAGGTCGTCCATCTCGCGCAGCACCAGCACGTCGCGAAATTCTTCCGGCAACTTCGACAATGCCTTACGCACCTGGCTAACGTTGTCGTCCTGGCGCATCCGCCCGTCGGGGGCCGCGCCGCGGTCGACCGGTTCGATCTCGATGCGTTCGCGCATCTCGTCGATCGACGCCAGCGATTTGCGGCGGCGGCGACGGCTGAGCGCAAGGTTGACCATGATGCGGTACAGCCAGGTGTAAAAGGCGCTGTTGCGCTTAAAGCTATCGAGCTTGACGAACGCCTGTACGAATCCGTCCTGCACCACGTCCTCGGCATCGCTGGCCGAGCCGAGGATGTAAGTCATGGCGTGGCACAGGCGGTCTTGGTACTTGCGCACCAGTTGGCCGAATGCCTCGGGATTGCCGGCAAGCGTCTGGTCGAGCAGCCGCTCGTCGCCCGCCGAATCGTTGCTGGCAACATCGACACTCATACCGACGCCGCGAAGTGGTCGAAAGTTCCGTCGTGGCTGCCATCATGCTGCCCCTAAGCAGGCATGTCAAACCGGGTTGTGTGCCACGGTCGCTACGACCGTAAGCCGAGGGCAGCCCCCACACAGAGTGCTTACTTGCCGCTGACTGGTCCAAGGGCTATCCTGAGCGGCGATGCAGACTCACGCCCCGAAGGGATAGCGACGGCCGTGACTTGTGTCGCCTGCCAAGCAGCCGCCCCCCCCAAATGACGCGGCGCCCGCGAGTCGCACCGAAACGGGAGCGGAACACAGGGGTTTGATTCAACGTAAAGTTGTCACGGTCTTGTTTCAGTCCAGAACCAAGGAGAGCGCGATGAAACGTTTGTTCGCAATGGCCGTCGCTGTGTCGATGGTCGCCGGCGCAGTGCTGGCCGCCGACTTCAAGAGCGGCCTGCAACCGGGCCAAAAGATTCCGGCCTTCGACGTGAAGAAGATTGCCGGCGCGGCCGACGACGGCGTCGAAGTGGGCAAAGAACTGTGCTATCGCTGCAAGTACGGCAGCCGGCCGATGGTGATGGTCTTCACCCGCAAGACCGACGAGAAGATCGCCGACCTGGTGAAGAAGCTCGACGACGCCGTGGCCAAGAACGGCGAAGCCCAGCTTCGCGCGTTTGTGAACGTGCTGGGCGACGACCGCTCGGCCGCCGAGAATGCCGCCAACGAGCTGGCCAGCGCCACGAAGCCGGCGAATGTGCCGGTCGTCGTGCCGGTCGAGTTCAAGAACGGACCGGACAACTACGGCATCAACCCGGCCGCCGACGTGACGATCATCATCGCCAAGGGTGGCGAAGTGACCTCGAACCTGACGTTCGAGAAGGGCCTGAGCTGCGAAAGCTGCGTCGACTCGGTCCTCAGCGATGTCACGAAGCTGACCAGCAACTAGTCAGCGAGCTGTAAGCAATGAGCGGTCGGCCGGAACGACAAATCCGGCCGACCGTTTTTTTATTCCTTGCGATTCTTCGCCCGCTCGGCGTTGCGTTTTGCCTTCTTCTTGTCGCTCTTGATTTTTGTCGGCGGATCGGCCAGCTCGGCGTTCCAAGCGTCCCACAGCGACGTTAGCTCAGCCACTTCGTCGGGATGCTTGTCGGCAACGTCGTGCGCTTCCGAAACGTCTTTGGCCAGGTTGAAAAGTTCGGGCTTCTCTACGGTCGGAATGCCGACGACCAGCTTCCAATCGTCGTGGCGCACTGCCCAGCGGTTATCGATGCGCCAGTACAGCGTGCGGTGCGGCCGCGCGGTGTTTTCGCCCTTCAAATACGGCAGCAGGTTCACGCCGTCGAGTTGCCAGTCGGGCTCGATCGTTCCGCCGGCCGCGGCAATGCACGTGGGTAGCACGTCAAGGTTGATTGCCGGTTGCGTGTAGGTCGTGCCGCTGGCGAGCGTTCCCTTCCATTGCACGATAAACGGCACGCGAATGCCGCCTTCCCAGCACTGATACTTGTTGCCGCGCAGCGGAACGTTGCCGTCCGGATGCGGTGGCGCGCCGTTGTCGGAAATGAACCACACCAGCGTGTTCTCTTCCTGCCCGCTGCTGCGCAGCGTCTGCATGACTTTGCCGACCGCGTCGTCCATGGCCGAGAGCAACGCGAACAGTTGGCGATGCCGCTTGTCTTCGACCGTGGCGAACCGCTGCAGGTACTTTTCGGTCACATCGTGCGGACCGTGGATCGCATTGAACGGCAGATACAAGAACCACGGCTGCTCGCGATGTTCGCTGATCCATTGGCTGGCGCGATCGGCGAACACTTCGGTGGTGTAGAAGTTCTCGGGAAAGTCTTTTTGCGGCTGATCCGAGATCCGCGAATCGATGTAGCCGTGCGGCTCGAAATACGAACCGGGATTGCCGAGCACGCCGAGGTACTCGTCAAATCCGCGCGCCATCGGCAGGTGTTCGCTCGAGCTGCCGAGGTGCCACTTGCCCACCATGCAGGTCGCGTAGCCAAGCTTCTTCATTCGCTGCGCGATGGTCGTTTGGTTGAGCGGCAAACCGTTTTCCGAGGTCATGCTGTTGTTTTCGTGGCCGAAGCGTTGCTGGTAGCGACCGGTCATCAAGCCGGCGCGCGACGGCGAGCATAACGGCGCCGAGACATAGCCTTGCGTCAACCGTATGCCGCCGGCAGCCAGCGCGTCGATGTTGGGCGTGGGCACGTGTTTGCCTCCGTAGCAGCCCAGCTCGCCGTAACCCAGGTCATCGGCATAGATCAGCAGGATGTTCGGCTTGCGCGCGTCGGCGGCCAGGGGCGAGCAGGCCAGCCCCAGCGCGCACAGCGCTACGACGAAAAAATGCTTCGGCATGACGGATGAACTCCCAGAGGCGCAGAAGAGTACGAGCGTACGTACAACCACGACGCGCGAACCTGGGTATTTATCGCAGCCTTTTCGGCCCGTCCGAGCCGATGCGATCGCCTAGGCGGTCAGGCGCGCGTCGAGCAGCCGCGCCAGCTCCGGAGCGAGCGTCATGCGATGCAGGCCCGGTTCATCGCGGATGGCGTCGAGCACCAGGTGAAGCTGATCGCCCGCCCCGAGCGAGACGTCGAGAAAAATCCACCGCTGCCCTTTGATCTCGCACACGCCCCAACTGCCGCCGAGCCAGTCCTGCCGAATTTTGAACCCTAACCGCTTGGCTGCCTCGATCGCCTGGTCGAGCAAGTCCACGGTGTGCATCGCAACTTCTCCGGTTCGCTGAGTTCGGTCGGCAGGCGTTTTTTTGAAGGGGGCGGATTGTAATGCGATGCGCTACAGTTGCCCAGAGAACTATGACGATAACTGTTAAGTCACTAAGTCAATTGAGGGCCGGAAGTTACATCATCTGCCCAGCTTCCCAGGCCGTGCATGGCTTGCCCATCTACGGCCGAGCTAGCGCCCTTATCGGCATACGCGGCTGCGTGCGTCACAAAAACCAGCGGCAAAACTTTCGAGGCGGACATGCTCGCAGGCGATTCATCCGAGCCCGGCCCGGAGCAGCAGGTCGAGTTGCTCAAGCAACAGTTGGCAGCGGCCCAAAAAATGGCGGCGCTGGGCGAGCTCGTCGGCACCACGACGCACGAGTTCAACAATGTGCTGATGACGATCATCAATTACGCCAAAATGGGCCTGCGCCACCACGACGCCGCCACGCGCGACAAGGCCTTTAACAAAATCCTCTCGGCCAGCCAACGCGCCGCGCGGATCACGAACGGCGTGCTGGGCTTCGCGCGCGGCCGCAGCCAGGGCTTCGAGCCTGTCGACCTGGCAAAGCTGGTCGTCGACACGCTCGAGCTGCTCGAGCGCGAGATGACCAAGTACCGTGTCAAGGTCGAGACCCACTTGCAGCCGACGCCGACGGTCTGCGCCAATCGCAGCCAGGTGCAGCAAATCCTGATGAACCTGCTGATCAACGCCCGGCAGGCGATGCCGCAAGGCGGACGGCTGTTCGTCAGCCTGGCGCACGACCCGGCCCTGGACATGGTCGAGCTGGCCGTGCGCGACAACGGTTCGGGAATCGCTCCCGAGCATTTGCGAAAGATTTTCGATCCGTTCTTCACCACCAAGAGCGGCCCCGACGCCTCGGGCAAAGGGGGCACGGGGTTGGGGCTGGCGGCGTGCCGCGACATTGTCGAGGCGCATCGCGGCAAGATTCGCGTCGAGAGCACCGTGGGTCTGGGCACCGCGTTCATCATCAAGCTCCCGGTCGCCAGCGAGCGACCCTCGACGAGCGTGGCCAGTGGTTCGTGGCCGGTGGGAAGCAATCAACTCGATTCGCAACTGCCCGCGTTACCCTAAGCACCACGCGAAACGACCAAGCGCGCAGCGCGGCACGCGGCCGCGCTGCGGCTCAGCCTTTCAG
>DASZPI010000320.1:0-1569 GCA_035550355.1 Pirellulales bacterium | reverse complement strand
CGACGAGGTGGGGCACGAGGCGGTCGAGAACCGGCACCATCTGCGCGACCTGCATGCGACGGTGCTGCACCTGATGGGGCTCGACCACACGAAGCTGACCTACCTGTACGGCGGGTTGAATCAAAAGCTGACCGGGGTCGTCGAGGCGGAGCCGATCGACGGCGTGATCGCCTGACGCGCGAAATTGCAAGCGAGGTGGATCGCCGCGCGGTCGATGGGCGCGAGCGACGTTGAGTCTCGCTTGCGATTTCGCGCGTATGCCCGAGGCCTCGTTACTTCTTCTTGCCCAACGATACCAGGTGCGAATAGGTCCGCAGGTACATGCGGCCGTCGCTTACCGACGGGGTGCTGCGGCTGTCTTCGCCCAGCGGGTTTTCGCCCAGCAGCGCGTACTTTGGTTCGGCCGCAACGACCACCACGGTGCCATCCTCGGCGATGCAATACAGTTTCTTGCCGGCAATGATGGGCGAGCCTGAATAGTTGCCCCCCACTCGTTCACGCCAGTGAGTTTTACCCGTCGCGGCATCAACGCAACTGACGATTCCCTTATCGCTCCACAGGAAGAGCAGCTTATCGCGCGCCACCAGCGTTGGCACGTATGGCGCCATTTCGGCGATCTTGTATGCTAATTCCGGTTTTGGCGCGGCGCGGACCGCTGCGACGTAGCTGCCGCCGCCTCCGGAGCCCGTGGTGCCGAAGATCAGGTTGCCAACCACGATCGGCGAGCTGACCGCGCGCTTGTCGAATACGCCAACCTCCCAATTCACTTTGCCGGTCGCCGGGTCGATGCTCGTGATGCCGTGGGCCTGGCTGTTGAAGATCAACTGCGGCTTGCCCCCCTTGGGCTGATACACACAGGGCGTGGAGTAGCTAACCACGGCATTCTCGCGCGGCGTGCGCCACCGCTGATGCCCATCGCGGCAATCGAGCGCCACCAGGAAGCTCACTCCCGAAGCCGGATTCTCCTTGATCGGGCCGTCCTGGTCGTTGCCCAGTACTAGCATGTCGTTAAACACCACGGGCGACGTGCCGGTGCTGTGCTGACTAACGACGGGGCCCAGATCGACGCGCCATGCGTCGCGGCCGTTGTGGTCGAGCGCGAGCACGATGTAGTCGTCGGGCGTTGACCACGTGGTGTAGACGTGATCCTTGTCGACCGCCGGCGTCGACGAGGCAAAGCTGTTGCGCAGGTGCTTGGTGTGCACGCTCGACGTGAAACGGCGCTCCCAACGGATGTTGCCGGTGTCGGCATCGAGGCAGAGCACGATCCGCTCGGCGCTCTCCTCGACCGCGCTGGTCAGGAAAATCTTGTCGTGCCAAATCACCGGCGACGAATGGCCGATGCCCGGTAGCTCGACGCGCCAGTTGTAATCCTGTTCAGTCCATTTGGCGGGCAGCTCGTCGGCGACGTAGCCCGAACCGTTCGGGCCGCGGAACCGCGTCCACTCCTGGGCGTTGGCAAACGACGTCGCAACGGCAACTACAAGCGCAACGTAACACCGACCGAGCAAAATGTGGCGCATGATCGCAGACTCGGCAGGACGATGGGGGTGAGTCCCCTATCGTAGC
>DASZPI010000319.1:0-2878 GCA_035550355.1 Pirellulales bacterium | reverse complement strand
CGACCCCGCCGCCGATGCGACCGCAGGTCTCCCGAACCGCGCGAAGACATTCCGTGCCGAATCGCCGATGGTTTTTTGGAGGCCTGCGGTCGGCGTTACGGCGGGGTCGGAGACCCGCGCCGAGCGCGGGAATTACGGCGGGGGTCGGGAGACCCGCGCCAAGCGCGGTGATTTATACGGCGAAATCGACGATGACGCCCAATGAGTTAACAATCCTGTATCACGACGGCCCCTGCATCGTGGCGCTCAAGCCCGCGGGCTTGCTCACGCAAGCGCCGCCGGGCATCGACAGCATGGAAGTGCGCGTCAAGGATTGGATCCGCCAGCGCGAAGGCAAAACCGGCAACGTGTACCTCGGCATTCCGCATCGGCTCGATCGGCCGGTGTCGGGCGCTATGGTCTTTGCGCGTCATGTCCGCGCCGCGCGCAAATTGTCGGATCAGTTCGAGCGTCGCACGGTGCGAAAGGTTTACTGGGCGTGCGTCTCGGGCGTCGTCGAACCGGCCGAAGGAAAGTGGACCGACTGGCTGCGAAAGATCGCCGGGCAGCCGCGCTCGATCGTCGCTGCGCAGGCTGAGCCCGAGGCACGCGAGGCAGCGCTGGTTTATCGCCGGCTGGGCGTATTTGCGTGGGGCTCGTGGCTGGAAATCGAGCTGCTCACCGGGCGCAATCACCAAATCCGCGTGCAAGCGTCGTCGCGCGGGCATCCGGTGTTGGGCGACACGTTGTACGGCTCGATCGAGCCGTTCGGCCCGGCTTACGATGACTTGCGCGACCAGACGATCGCGCTGCACGGCCGTCGGCTGGAATTCGAACATCCCATGTCGCGCGAACCGGTCGCGATCACCGCGCCGCTGCCCGCAGCCTGGCGAGCGCTGGGACTGCCGATCGCTGCGGACGACTTCTTCGTGCCGCCCGAAAATGGAGTGCCGCCGGAAATGAACGCAAAGATACGCGAATGACTTGGCCTTCATTCCCGTTCATTGGCGGCTCTCTTCCGCAGTTCGGTCGATGAGATATCGTTGCGGAACTCGCTGGCCGGAACCTCGTCGCACAGGGCCGCGAGCTTGGCGGGCAATTCCAGGTCGGCGAGCGTGGTGAATCGCGCGCCTTTCACGCGCCCAAACACCAGAAACCGGCAACCATGGGCGGCGATCGTATCGAGTGCCCGCTCGGCGCGTTGCGCGTCATCGCCGTAGTAGCGCGGCTGACCGATGCGCTCGATCGTGTCGGCTCCCACAAGAAATGTCACCCCGGGAAAGATCGCCGCCTTTTCGGCGAACGTCGGCGCGCGGGTGAACCAAAGCGTTTCGTCGTCGGCAAACTGCCCGGCACGACGGTCCATCTCGATAAAATCCAGCGGGGGCTTATCGACGTTGGCAATCGACAGTTCGTAATCGACCTTGCTGCCGAGGCGGCGGGCGCCGAGGGCCGCCATCGCGCGGTGCCCCGTGTGCAACGGATCGAATGCTCCCGGCAGGATGGCGCGGGGCGGGGGCGGCGAGCTTTGACTGGCCGCGGTCGCCACCGTGCCGGCCAGCAGTTGTTGTCGATCGCTCGTCGCGTGCCCGTGCTGCTCGACCGTCGCTTCATCGCGCCATTCGATCGGTAGTCGCGGCTCGAGCTCGAGGAACCGGGCGACGCAGTTCAACACCATCCGCGCGGCAAGCTGCTCTTCTTCGCCACGGCTGCGCCGACCTTTTTGCAGCGTGGTTGCCCAGCTCCATGTGTCGGCGGCAGTCTGCAAGGCGATGTGAATGCGATGGTCGCCATGCTTGGGACGATCGCTGGCCAGGCTCGCGGTGCAGGCGACTCCCGCCAGCGGCACACTCGGCGAGCTGCCGGCGTAGCGGCACGCGCGCTCGTACGCCGCCATGGCCATCGCGCGTGCCGTGCGGTCGCTGCAAGACTGCTCGGGCTTCGCGCCCAGCCAGGCGGCGAGCGCCTGGGGCGCGTACGGCACCGTCGCCTCGAGCACGGTGCGCGATGCTCCAGGTACTTCGAGCAACGCGCTGATCGCGCCGCTGCCGCCGCCGGTCACCACTAGCACGATCTGTCCCGGCGCAGCATGGATCGCCTCGACAAGTTCGCTGATTGTGATCGTTGGATGAGAGTTGCTCATGGAATGGTGTAATCGCCAGCGTTCGTTTCACGTCGACGACCAGGCGTGGCCCCCTCGTCGGCCGGCGTCGTGTATTCTAAGATAGCCGCAATCATGACGATCTCGCACGATTCTGCTCGGTCGGCCCAGGGGCGGGGCGGCCGTTTCCGCGGAATCGATCCCACGGCGATCGGTTCGATCCTCGGCATCACGTCGGCGTTCATCTATACCTGCTCGAACGTCTGCCTGCGCTCGGTCGTCAATTGCAACCCGATCTGGGTCGCTTGCATGAAGGCGGTGCCCACCATGGCGGTGGCAGTCGTGCTGGTCAGTGCCCTGCGCGTTCGCGGCCGACCGATGAACCTGTCGCCGAAGGTGATTGCCGCCCTCGTTGGCACCGGGTTGATCGGCCAGATCGGCGGCAATGTGCTCTTTCAGTACGCGCTCGAAGGCATCGGCCTGGCGCTGGGCGTGCCGTTGACCTTGAGCACGATCATCATCGGCGGCGCACTATTGGGGCGGTTTTGGCTGGGCGAGTCGGTCACGCCGCGGATGCTCGCCGCCATGGTGCTGCTGCTGATCGCGATCCCCATTTTATCGCAAGGAGCCAAGCAGGAACGCAACGTTGCCGAGCCGGCCGTGGCGGCCGAGCTCAGCCGCGTGTCGGTGCTGGTAGGCATTGTCGGGGCGTGTACCGCAGGCATGGCGTACGCCTGGCAAGGCGCGGTGCTGCGCCGCATGGCAACCAGCCAAACGCCGCATGCCGTCACGCTGCTG
>DASZPI010000318.1:0-11776 GCA_035550355.1 Pirellulales bacterium | reverse complement strand
GCGGGCGTGAACGCGCGCGCGATCGAGGAGCTTAAGAACACCGCCCGAGCCGCCCAGCGCCTCGGCGTCGGCGTAGTCAACGGCTTCACGGGCTCAAGCATCTGGCACTTGTTGTACTCGTTCCCGCCGGTGTCGCCGGCGACGATCGACGAGGGCTTTGCGCTGCTGGCCGAGCGCTTCCACCCGATTCTCGACGTGTTCGGCGAATGCGGCGTGCAGTTTGCGCTCGAGGTGCATCCGACCGAAATCGCTTTCGATCTGTACTCAGCCCAACGGGCGCTCGAAACCCTGGGCCATCGCGAAGAGTTCGGCTTCAATTTCGATCCCAGCCATTTGCTGTGGCAAGGAATCGACCCGGTCGAATTCATCCGGGCATTTCCCGATCGCATTTACCATGTGCACGTGAAAGACGCCGTCGTCACGCTCAACGGTCGCGCAGGAATTCTGTCGAGTCATCTGAACTTCGGCGATCCGCGCCGCGGCTGGGACTTCCGCTCGCCAGGACGAGGCGGCGTAAACTTCGAAGAGATCATCCGTGCCTTGAACGCGATCAACTACCGGGGACCGCTATCGGTCGAATGGGAAGATTCGGGCATGGACCGCGAGGCCGGCGCACGCGAGGCATGCGAATTTGTGAAGCGCCTCGATTTCGCTCCCAGCGGTCGTGCGTTCGATGCGGCATTCGAGAAGAAATAGCACATGACTCAGCACCGAAAGCCCACGCGCGGCGCGAGTGGGTGGCCGCCGCCGCGACGGCCGGGCGAGGTTCCAGCGGGCCCCGGCGTGGCTGCCGCATCGCCCGCATCCGCCCTTGGGGCACGTTCTCCCGGCGCGAGAAGGGCGTCTGGTGCGCTGTTGCTCGCGGGTGTGTCGATATTCGTGAATGTCGCATGGTTACGGGCCGATGTATCGGCCGATCGTGCCGCGCTCGACAAGCAGTTTTCGGGGCAACTCGACGAGCTTGCCGCCTGGTGCGACGCCAACGACCTGCAGGCCGAGGCGACCCGAGTGCGCGGTTGGGCCTTGCCGCGCGCCTTGTACACGACGGCACTAGCGGCCCTGCCGCCGACCATCGAAGCCGTGCTGCCGGCCGATGCGAACGATTCGACGCGCGAGTTCCGCCGGCGATTCGAGGATCTGCGCAACGGGCAGGCGGCCGCGCTCATGTCGCTTGCCAATCAAGCGGTTGCCGAGCGACGGCTGAGCCTGGCTTACGAGTTGGTTGCCGCGGCCGGGCGTGAGAACCCCAGCGACGCGAATCCGCGGCGCATTTTAGGCTACGAACTGCACGATGGCCGCTGGATGACGCCGTACGAGATTCGCAAGCTTGCCGCGCGCCAGGTGTGGGACGACCGCTTCGGTTGGATTCCGCGCGATCGGCTGCAGCGCTACGAGCGCGGCGAGCGCAACTACCGCGGCGCCTGGATGAGCGCTGCCGATGAGGCGCGTCGCGTCACCAGTATCGACAAGGGTTGGGAAATCGTCACCGAGCACTACAGCATTCGCACGAATCACAGCCTGGAGGAGGGCGTTCGGCTCGCATCGCAGCTCGAGACGCTGTACCGCGCCTGGTGGCAGTTGTTCGTGTTGTACCATGCCAGCGAGTCGGAGATCGCCGGCTGGATTCGTGGAGCGGCGCCCCGTCCGCCAGCGCCGCAGCGGCACAACGTCGTGTACTTCCGCAACCGGGACGAATACAACGCCGCGCTGATTCAATCGCAGCCGAACATCGGCGTCTCGACCGGTTATTACGATCCGGCGGCGCGCATCGCGTACTTCTTCGCCGGCCTCGAAGGCGACAAGACCCTGTACCACGAGGCGACGCATCAGCTCTTCGCCGAAGTGCGCAGCAGTCGTCGCGCCTTTGGCGACGTCCACAATTTTTGGATCGTCGAAGGAATCGCTTGCTACATGGAAACGTTCACGCCCTGCGACGGCTACTGCCTGCTCGGCGGAGCAGATGCCGAGCGACTGCTCGCTGCGCGTTATCGCGTGCTGAGCGACGACTTCTACGTTCCGCTGGCGGAGCTCGTGCAACTCAATTTGCAGCGGCTGCAAAGTGACCCGCGCATTGCCAAACTGTATAGTGAATCCGCGGGGCTAACGCATTTTTTGATGCACGCCAACCAGGGCAGGTACCGCGACGTTGTCGACGATTACCTGCTGGCGATTTACACCGGACGCGATCGAATCGGTACGCTCAGCGAACTGGCAGGCGTCTCGTTCGAAACGCTCGACCGCGAGTACCGCACATTCCTCCAGACGCTGAGCTCATCGCCGGCCGCAGAATAGCCGCGCCGCGGGCAGCGCTGTTCAATCGATCCAGCGGCAGCCACTCGGCAGCTTCGCCGGTACGGGCTATAGTGAGCGATGAATTCGCAAGGGACGCCGCAAGGATCGAGCATTTGCGATGCGCTGGACGATTCAGCGACAGTTTCTAACGCCGGTAATTGCCGTCGCATTGGCTTGCTGCCTGGCGACGAGCATTTTGTCTTTGTACGTCGTCACGCGCTGGGCCGATCGCCGCGAGCGCGAGCATCTCGACCACGTGGTCGCCGCAATCGGCGCTGCCGGTTTTCCGTTGTCGGCTACGGTACTGGAGCGCATGAGCGGACTGTCGGGCGCCGAGTTGGTGGTGCTCGATGCTCGCGGTCGGCCGCTTGCCGGCGCCCCGTGGCTTGACGAGGCCGCGGAACACGCGCTCGGCGGCGTACCTATCGGCCCGCCCGCGTCGCTGGCGGCACAGCCGCGCATTGAGGTAGCGGGCCGGTCGTTCTTTGCCGCGCGTCTGCCGTTGGTCAGCCAAAGCGCGCCCGATCGGCAACTGTCGCTCGCGGTGCTGTATCCCGAAGAGCGTTGGACCGCCGTCGTGCGGCAGCTCACGCTCACGCCGTTGGTGGTCGGCATCGTCGGCGCGCTGTTGCTGGTGGCGACCATCACGCTGGTAGCGCGCCATGTGGTGCAGCCGCTGCGCAATTTGCATCGCAGCGCGGTGGCGATCTCGCAGGGCGATTTTTCGCCGATCGCGCTTCCCCAGCGAAACGATGAAACCCGCGATCTGACGATCGCAATCAACGAGATGGCCCAGCGGCTGTCGCGGTACGAAGCGCAGGTCCGTCAGCACGAACGGCTGCGCACGCTCGGACAGCTCAAGGGCGGGTTGATGCACCAACTGCGCAATGCCGCGACCGGCGCGCGCATGGCGCTCGACTTTCATGCCGAAGCCTGCCCGCTCGACACGCGCGACGACAACAGTCTTGACGTCGCCAAGCGGCAATTGACGCTCATGGAATCGTACGTGCAGCGATTTCTTACGCTCGGCGAACCACGGCCAATGCCGCAGCGAAGCCAGGTTGCTTTGGGCGCGTTGCTGGGCGACGTCGCCTCACTGCTCGAGCCCGCGTGCCGGCATTCGCGCATCGAGCTCGAACTCTCGCTGCCGGCCGAAGAAGTGGTGGTGCCAGGCGACGCCAAAGCCCTCGAACAGTTGTTGTTGAATCTGTTGTTCAACGCGCTGGAAGCGGTGCAGCACGGCTCGCAACCATCGCGGATCATTTGCGCGCGCGTGGCAACCGACGGCCAGCATTCAGACGCCGCACAGATTGTCGTCGAAGACAGCGGCGACGGTCCGACCGCGGACATGCAGCAGCGTTTGTTCGAGCCGTTCGAAACCGACAAGCCCGAGGGCACCGGCCTGGGGTTGGCCACCGCCCGGCAGATTGCCGACGAGCACGGCGGCAGCATCACCTGGTCGCGACGCGACGAGCGCACTCAATTTCTGGTCACGCTTCCGTTAAGCAAGGTTCGAGACCGCCATGGCGCGACTGTTGATTGTCGATGACGAGCCAACGATTTGTTGGGGCCTAAGCCGCCTGGCCCAGCGCATGCGGCACGAAGCGGCCGTCGCCTCGACGGCTGAAGAAGCGCTGCAACTCGCGCACGCTCACAAATTCGATGCGGTAATTATGGACGTGCGGTTGCCGGGCATGGACGGCCTGACGGCCGCGGCCAAGCTGCGCAAAATCGTCGGACCGGTGCCGATCGTGATCATTACCGCGTACGGCAATCTCGCGGTTGCGGTCGAGGCGGTCCGCGGCGGCGCGTTCGAGTATCTCGTCAAGCCATTCGATCTGGAGACGGTCGAACGGGTGATTCGCCGGGCGCTCGAGTCCCGCCGCGCATCGCCGGGGCCGTCGGTTGCGGCGCCCCCGATCGACGACGAGCTGATCGGTTCGACTCCCGCCATGCAGCAGGTCTTCAAGTCGATCGCCATGGCTGCCCCGGCGGCAGCCTGCGTGCAAATCCATGGCGAAAGCGGCACGGGCAAGGAGCTGGTGGCCCGCGCCATCCATCGCTTCAGCCGCCGCAGCGCCGGCCCGTTTGTGGCGGTGAACCTGGCCAGCCTGAGCGAAACCGTCGCCGAAAGCGAATTGTTCGGCCACGTCCGCGGCGCCTTCACCGGGGCCGAGCAATCGCGCGTCGGCCTGGTCGAGCAGGCCCAAGCAGGCACACTGTTCTTGGACGAGGTTGCCGAGATTCCCCTCTCGCTGCAAGTGAAGCTGCTGCGAACGCTCGAACGCGGCGAGGTGTTGCCGGTCGGCTCGAGCGAGCCGCGCAAGGTCGATTTTCGCGTCGTGTCGGCAACGCACCGCGATCTCGCCGACTGCGTTGCCAAGGGAACATTTCGCGAAGACTTGTTCTTCAGACTCAACACCTTCGCTATCAACCTGCCCGCGCTGCGCGAACGAACCGCCGACATTCGCACGCTGGCTGAGCACTTTCTCGATCGCTTAGCGCAGAAGTCGGGCCAGCCGCGCGCGAGCTTGACGGACGAGGCGTTGACCGAGCTCGAGCGACGCCGCTGGCCGGGAAACGTTCGCGAGTTGCGCAACGCCATCGAGCACGCACTGATCGTGGCACGTGGCGGCTGGATTGGCCCCGAGCATTTTCCGCCATCACACGCCGAGAATGCCAGTCGTTCAACTGCCGGCGATCTGCTGGCGGCGGTCCGCGCTTGGGCCGAGGAACAATACTCCGATTCCGACCCGGTGAACGTGTATGACCGGTTGGTCGAGACGGTCGAAATTCCTTTGCTGCAAGTGGCTTTCGATCGCCATCAAGGGCAACACGCCGCGGCGGCACGCACGTTGGGGCTGCACCGCATGACCGTGCGCAAAAAGATGGAGCGGGTACAACGGCCGCAAGAGCACGCCTGAGGCAATTTGTCGCAGGCGTATTGCAACGAATGTTGCTGGCGTTACCATGATTTGAAAAATCGCGATGATTGTTTGCGCGCATCGTTCGTCTTATTCCGCGAGCATAATTGATGTCGGGAACCGGTCGTAAGCTGTTCAGCGAGCCCGTACGCCGGCTCGTTGCGCTTGCGGCAATGCTGAATTACCTGCTGCTTTGCACGGGCGTTTCGCTACCGGTCGGCAATTTGCCTGGCAGTTTACCCGAGAGCGCGGGCCAGCCATTCCCATGCCAGGGGCACCGCTGCGGCTGTCGCACGGCCGACGAATGTTGGCGAAACTGCTGCTGCTTATCACCTGCCGAACGACTGGCGTGGGCAAAGCATCACGGCATCACGCCACCGATCGAGTTGATTGTCCACGAGAAACCGAAGCCGAGTTGCCCACACTGTGCTGCTGCCAAGAGTTGTGCACCGCAAGCCAAGGCACCGTCGCCGATTTCTCGCAGTGTTTCATTGATCGACGTGTTCAAATGCCGTTCGGGCACCTCGGGCTGGCTGAGCCTCGCCTGGGGGATCGTGCCGATTCACGACGACTCATTGCCTGGGGATGAGAATTGTCGTGACGTTTCCATGATGCTGGTTATGCGCCCAAGCAATCCGCATGATCGGCCACCTGCTCCCCCGCCGCGCGCCGCCTGATTTCGGCGCTTCATTTCTCTTTTTCGCGGCGTTTGTGCGCCGGCCCATCCCAACGTTGGCGGCTGCGCGCATGTCGATTGTTACTTTTCCTAACAACGTCAAGGGGACGTACAGCAATGATAAGTTCGAGAGTTCGTAACCGTAAAACAGGCCTTACGCTGATTGAATTGGTGGTCGTGCTGGTGGTGCTCATTGCACTTGCGGGGCTCGTGCTTCCGCGCGTGGGCAACATGTTTTCGCAGGCCAATAGCGCCACCGATGCGAGCATCATCGCCGACATGAACAAGGCGATCAGCACGTTTGAAACGCGCTACGGCCAGGCGCCGAATGGCTGGGATGGAATCCTTACCGGACCCAACGGATCGTTCTATCCAAACCTGCACCCAAACTTGCAGACGAGTCAGGGGACGGCAACGGCCGGGGGGCCGATTCTGACGACGACGGCGTTGACCGACACGCAGCTCGCAAGTCTTAACAAGGCGGGAATTACATTCCTGCACTACAACAACGACTCGAATAATGCGACCGGCCGTCCGAGCGACAGTGGAACCGCGTGGGCGATGCTGGCCAGTGGTACCAGCGTTGCGTCGCTATTTGTGCCCACCACGTCGACGAGCCCAGCATGGACTGCGCACGGTTCGACCTTTCCTGACCGAGCGTTCAACATCAACCCGTTCAACGCCGGGGCGACCGACACGTTCGTGGTGTTTGGCGTCGGCCAGCCATGCTCGCTTCGTGGAGCGTCAATTCAGGATTCGCCCATCGTGCAAGGTGCAACACCGACAAAGTACTACGCCCGCATGCTGGCGGTGTACCACATACCTGGCCCAACGGCCTCGATGAGCGACCCGTTTGCTGCGCAATTTGTTGGGACATTCTGCCCCGACGGAACGTGCATCAACGACAATCTTGCTAAGTACAACAGTTCCGACGCCCCGCTCGGAACGAACTAGAACGTCGATGCTAGCGGCTGCCGCAGGGAGAGATCACAACCCTCCCTGCGGCGACCGCACTATTTTGAGATTATGTCTCAATAACTGTTGACACGGGCTTAAATCCAGTGACAATAACCACCTCGGGACGCTCAATCTTTACATACGACGATGATTGCCGGCGGCTTGCTGCGTTCGGCAAGCATCCGACAGTTTGCCCACCTTGGAGCGCCCCCCATGCTCTCTGCCGTTGATCGCGCGCGTATTTTGCCCAGTCGTCGCAGCGGTCTGACATTGCTCGAAATGGTCGTCGTGCTCGCGGTGTTGGCCGCCTTGGCGACGATGGTCATCCCGATGCTCGACAACGTCGCGGTCGAGTCGCGACATATCGCCACCAAGCAAACATTGCGACAGATCCAAGAAACAATCGTCAACCGTTACGCCAGCGATATGAAGGGGTACACGTACAACGACGGTTCGACAACGCATTTTCTGGGCACCGCGTCGGGAACGCTTGCGTCGGTCAACTACGGTCTTCCCGTCGCCGATCCGCAAAACTTGGGAACCGATGGAAGCACAACGCGCAACGCCTACTTGCCGCAACTAGCGTTTCTTTCCATCAATCCGCTGACCAACGATCAAACATCGATGCGATCGTTGAGCGGAAGTTCTGTTTCCAGCATCGGGTGGAACGGGCCGTATCTAAGTCCCGGATCGACCGCTTTTCCCGCCGCAACGCAAACGATGCCCAACGGTCGCACCGCGCAGGCCAACGGGTTCTACGACGTAAGCAGTGGTGCACCACTCTACGGAATGACGTCCGCATCACTGAGTGGATGGACGGATCCGGCGCCGTACGACGCTTGGGGAAGTCCGATCGTCATTCAAGGAACCTTGACGAATTCTTCGCCCTATACGTACGTCAATACGCTTACGTCCACGATGCTTTCCGGCGCGACGCCGCTAACCCTCACGAATTCGGTTCTTGTTTCCGCAGGCCCCGATGGTGTTTTGAACACGTTCGACGATGTCACGCTCAAAGTGCAATAACGAAGCGCGTGCGATGCGTCGACAAAACGCATCGCACAAGCCGCTTCTCCCTCATCCGCCCTTCGGGCACCTTCTCCCACGGAGAGAAGGCCTCGGGCGGCGTCGCGCGTTTACGCTTGTCGAATTGATCGTCGTGCTGGCGATTCTCACCGCACTCACTGCCGTCGCCGTGCAATCGCTGGGGCCAGTGGCCGACCAGGCGCGATACGAGTCGACCGTCCGCGCGCTCAGCAGCGTCCGCGACGCGATTGTCACGCTCAGCCCCACCGCCGTGGCAGGTTTTCTGGTCGATGTTGGTCGTCCACCGTTAAACATCAGCGAGCTTCTCTACCAGCCCGATCCCAGCACCATTTCGCCGTTCAACAGCACAGGCGCCCTGCCGTTCGGTTGGAACGGCCCTTACGTGCTGCCGCCCGTTTCGACCAATAGCACATCGCAAGTTACGCTCTGCGACGCCTGGGCGCAACCAATTAACATCAACTCGGAAGTTCTTCTGTCAACGAATTCACTGCCGATTTGGAGTAATGGGAACCCGGCCAACGCCGGAGGCAGTCCGATTGCGTTGAACCTGCCGTTGTCATCAATGGCAGCCAGCGTGTTGACCGTGTATTTCGCCAGTTCGGCAACAAGTTCTTCGACGACCGGCGTGACCGCGACGCTCTCGTATCCGACGCCGCTGGCCGTGCATACGACTTCGGCGACAACCACAAGCTCAAATATGCTCGTGTTCAGTCCGACCATTAGCAGCAGCGACCTCACTTGTCCGCTCTGGGTCGGGCCGCGCGTCATCAACGCGTCAGTTTCAATTTCGGGACAATCGACACCCACTTCGTTGCCGGCGGTGTACTTCACACTGCGGCCCGGTCAAAACGTCGTGACCGTGAACGTCCCTTAATTCCACAGCACTATGCGAAATTTCCTGCAACTCCGAAGCACAACCCAAACCGTCCTGCTCATCACCCAAGATCAGTTGGTGCGCGGCGACTTTACGTCCGGCGGAAAGTCGCTCGGGCTTTGGCGGCGTGCACGGCCGATGGGCGAAGAACTGCCGGCGCTGGTCGATATTGCCTTGAAGCTCGCCAAGCGGCGGCCGAAGCGCGTGCTCGTGTTGTGCAGCGATGTTTGGATGCAGATGCTCACGCTCCAATCGAGCTCGACCATCGGCATCACCGATGCCGAGCTAGGTCGCGCGTTGACGTTCGAAGCCGAATCGCTGTCAGGACTCAGCGCGCTCGATTCAGAAACCGGCTTTGTGCCGCTCGGCTCGCAAGGCGGGCAAAGTCATTTTTGGATCGTGCAGCTACCGCGCTGGCAGCGCGACCAGATCGACGAAGCGATCCGTCAGGCGGGCGGGATTCCGGCCGGCGTCGGCCATCCGGCCGGAGTGCCAACATCGCTGGGCGACTCGGGTGGTCCCTGGCGGCGCGTCGAGCTGTGGAGCAACGCCGTCGTCGCGATCGAAGGCGACGGCGACAAGGTGCAGCGCACCAACGTTATCAATGCCAACCCGCGCGGCAAAACGTGGTTCGACGAGCTCGCCGCCTGGCGCGCTGCCGGCAACGGCGCGGCGCGCGAAGAGTGGCTGACCGAAGATCTGTCGCTGGCAACGTTGGCCGACGACGCGAACTCCGTCGCGGGGCTGGAAACCGACGAGCCGCTCACGCGGTATCTGTCGGGCTGGTCGCGAACTGTGGGCCGGAAGGCGGCCGTTCCGCTGATCGTTCCCGAAGCGCGGCCGCTGTCGAAACAGCAGCGATCGACGATTGCCGCCGGGCTTGCGCTGGTCGTCGGAGCCGTGGCGTTTGCCGACTACACGATTGTTCAGCGCAAAATCCAGGCAGCATCGGAAACAACCAAGGGCATCAAGGCCAAGGCGGCGCAGTTGGCCAGCTTTAATAAGCAGATCACCGATACCGACAAGCAGCGCGAAAAGGAAGCGAAAGATCGCGACGCGGTGCAGGCCGACGTGCAGAGCACGCAAACGGCGCTCGCCAGTCACCGTTATCGCTGGAGCAAGTTGCTCGATCTGTTGGCCGAGCGATGCCCCAATCACCTGATGGTCGACCGGATCAGTTCCGGGAACGGAAAGCTGATTCTTTCGGGCTTGAGCCTGGGCCCCGATGCGGCGAACCGCCTGGCAACCGTGCTCGGCGGCGAGCTGCGCGAACTGGGTTGGCAAGTCCAACCGGCACGCAAGGAGGCGAGCAAGTCGTTGCTCAGCGGCGAACCGTGGAAGTTCCAAGTCGAGCTCACCGACGTGCCTGCGACGGCTGTCATCGTCGCTACCGCGCCGCGGCCGAAGCCTCAGACGCCGCACCGCCGACAACCAACACCGGAGCCGGTCGATCGTGTCGTAAGCACCCGTAACGCGGCCGAGGACAAGTAAGGCAATGTCGTCTGCCACGCGCGAACGACTGTTGATGATGATCTTGCCGGCCACGTTGATTGCGTTGGCCTGGTTCGGGTACGCGCGCCCGACGAAGCGGCTCGAGGAGGTCACCAAGGAATTGGCGACTGCCCAGGCCACCGAGCCGAAGCCGGCCGACTTTGCAATCGTTCAAACTAAAATTGCCGCCTCCAAGCGTGAACTCGAGTCCGTGCAAAAGGACCACCAGGAGTGGTTGGCGCGCTGGCAGAGCCTGCAACAAGAGCGCTCCACGGATTCCACGTCGCGTGTTGCCAACATTGAAGTCGTTACGCAGTTAGTCGATCGCTTTGGTTTGCAGCTCGTCGGCGATTCGCCGTCGGCGACCGCCACGCCGCAGTCACTGCCGCCTGCACTCGACGAAGCGGCAAAGCGCCTGTCGAAAAACGCCGGGAGCGTTAAGCCACAATTCTGGAGCCTGCAGTTTCGTGGGCGGTATGCGAATGTGATGGAAGCACTTGCGGAACTTCCGAACGAGTGCCCGCTAGCGATTCCTGTGCAACTGACGATGGACGGTCCCGGCGACGAATCGGGGATTCGAGATTGGACCTTGGTGCTATGGCTGTAGTCGATCCAGATGTCAAGCAGCCGGCGGCGCGCACCGATTCGACGCCGAACGATCACGGCGTTCGCTCGACGATCGCGGCACTGATCGATCGCTGCATCGCCCTTGACGCCTCCGACCTGCACATTGCACCAGGTCTGCCACCGTATTTCCGTGTTCACGGTGTGCTGCAAGCCGACGCCGATTTGGGGGTCTTGCCGGCCGAGCAGACCAGCGCCTTTGCGGCTGAACTTGCAGCCGTTGCGGGCCGCGCTCCGTTGGCCGGTCCCGGGTCGATCGACGGCGCGTTCACCGCCCACGACGGCACGCGATTCAGGTTCAATTTGTTTCGCCGCCAGGGACAAATGTCGATTGCGTTGCGGCGATTGGAAGACAAGTTTCGCACCCTGGGCGAGCTTGGCTTGCCCAACGAGCTGTATGAACTTTGCGATTTGTCGCACGGATTGGTGATCGTTTCGGGACCGACCGGCGCGGGAAAGAGCACCACGCTGGCCACGTTGCTCGATCGCATTAACCATACACGCCGCTGCCACATGGTCACGATCGAAGACCCGATCGAGTACCTGCACGCGCCGTTGCAAAGCCTGATCAACCAGCGACAAGTCGGCGCCGATACCGAGAGCTTTAACGAAGCGCTGGTCGCTTCGCTGCGGCAAGATCCCGACGTGATTCTGGTCGGTGAGATCCGCGACCTGGCCACCATCCGCACGGCAATTACCGCCGCCGAGACGGGCCATTTGGTGTTCACCACCGTGCACGCCGGCGACTGCGTCGGCACGATCGAGCGACTGGTGAGCGTATTCCCAGCCGACGAGCAGGCGGGCATCCGTCGGCAATTGTCGTTGGTGCTGCGTGCGATCATTGCCCAGCACCTATTGGTGTGCGACGGCAGCGCCTACCGCGACGATGGT
>DASZPI010000317.1:0-7201 GCA_035550355.1 Pirellulales bacterium | reverse complement strand
CGGCTGGTGAGCTGTTCGATCTCGGCGTTCGGCCGCAGCGGCGCCGATGCCGGCAAACCCGGGTACGACCTGATGATCCAAGCCCTGAGCGGCTTGATGCAGATCACCGGCGAAGCGGAAGGAATGCCGATGAAAGTCGGCGTGGCGATCACCGATGTGATTACTGGCTTGTACACGGCGGTGAGCGCGTTGGCGGGATTGGTCGCGCGCCAGGCGGGTCAACCGGGTCGCGCATTCGACCTGAGCTTGTTCGACTGCACGCTGGCGTCGCTGGTCAACGTGGCGCAGAGCTCATTGCTCACCGGCGAGCGCCCCAAGCGCTGGGGCAATGCCCATCCGCAGATCGTGCCCTACGAGGTGTTCGCCACGGCCGACGGGTACATTGCTTTGGCAATCGGCGCCGATCGGCAATGGCAACGGTTCTGTCGGTCGATCGATCGCCCGGCCTGGGCGGCCGACCCGCGGTTCGCCACCAACCCGGCGCGGGTGCAACACCGCGAGGAGTTGGTCTCGATGCTCGACACCGTGATGCGCGAACGAACCACGATCGAATGGCAAGAGCAGTTGACGGCGATCGATGTTCCGCACGCGGCCGTGGCGAGCGTCGATGAAGCGCTGGGTTCGCAGCGCGCGATTGAGCGCGGGATGGTGCACGAGGTGACCGATGCTGCCGGGCGGAGATTTCAACTCGTCGGCAGTCCGGTACATTGGCACGATCAGCCGCCGCGCACGCCGCGCGCACCGCCGGCGCTCGGCGAGCACAGCGCGGAAGTGTTGCGCGATTGGCTGGGATACGCGGACGAGGATATTGCCGAAGCACGTGGGCGTGGAGCGATGGGATGAGCAAGCAACAGAAACTCGCAGGCCTGCGAAGCTCGCGCACCTTGGCGTCGCGATGGGTGATTCTGGGGATGGCCGTGCTGGCGGTCGCCGCGATCAGCGTGAGCCAGCTTTACTACCAACGCTTGCAGCGGCAGTCGATCGCGTTTTGGGGTACCGAAGCGGCCAACACCATCGTCAACAGCCCGCGCGTCATCGCCCTGCGGCTTGGGAAGCCGGGGGAAATGTCCACCGCCGGCACGATCGAGACGATCCACGCCGGGGGCGTAAGCCGGTCGGTGCTCGAGCGAAAGATCGTGGTTGGCGCGCCGGGCCTCAGCCATCTGCGTGCGAGCCTGGTGAACGACACAAGCTACGATTGGGATGCGAAAACCGGTGATTGCGAGCCGGACTGGAAATATGCCTTGGAATTCGGCTCGGGCGAAGTGAGTTCGATCGTGCTGCTGTTCGCCCCCAACTGCGGACTGGTGCGCCTGGCGCACGCCGGCAAGAGCGCGCATCTGCGGACGATGGACGCTGTGGAAAAGTTCATGAACGAGCAGTTCTGGGCGCCGTGAGCGTACAGAGCCCCCGAGCGTTGTAGCGCGGGGTCGTTACGGCTAGAGCGTCGCGCCCGTCGCTTACGCTTTGGGCTCTGTGCGTTGCTGGCCGCGTTCCAGCGCCACCTGCGCAATTTCGACATCGCGATAGTAATCGCGGCGACGCAACTGGCTGGCTGCTTCTTCGTCGATGACGGCAATCACCTCGCGATGGAACTGCAGGGCGCTGGCCGTGACCTGGGCGGTCACCGGTCCTTCGATGGTCGCTGCAATCGCTTCGGCCTTGTGCTTGCCGCAGGCCAGCAGCAGGCATTGTCGCGATTCGAGAATCGTGCCCACGCCCATCGTGATCGCGACGCGCGGCACCGCCTCGGCACTGCCAAAGAACCGCGCGTTGTCCTGAATCGTTTCGGGGGTGAGCGTTTTGACCCGCGTGCGGCTGCCCAGCGACGACCCCGGCTCGTTGAAGGCAATGTGCCCGTCGCTGCCGATGCCCAGCACTTGCAAATCGATCCCGCCGGCGTCGCGAATGGCTTGCTCGTAGTCGTCGGCCGCCTGCTCTAAGTCGGCCGCCATGCCGTCGGGCACGTGGGTATTGCGACGGTCGAGATTGATGTGCCGGAAGAGGTTGTCGTCCATGAAGAACCGGTAACTGTGCGGGTGCAATGGCCCGAGCCCAACGTATTCGTCGAGGTTGAACGTGGTCACGCGCGAAAAATCGAGCCCGTCATCGCGATGCATGCGGATCAGTTCGCGGTACAGGCCCAGGGGCGTGCCGCCGGTTGCTAGCCCCAGCACGCAGGTGGGGCGGCGGCGGACCAACTCGGCAACAAACACCGCACTGCGGCGGGCAACCTGCTCGGGATCAGCTTCGACGATAACGCGCATCGGGGGTCACGATCTGGGAGTCGGGATTCGGGGGCGGAAAACGGCTCTCGCACCGCTGTCGTTGGTTGCGGTAATATATCAAGTTCCTACTGTCCGCTGCCTACGGCCCATTGCCCACTCGCTTGAAACGTCTGTACATCGAAACCGTCGGCTGCCAGATGAACATGCTCGACAGCGAGCTGGTGGTGGCCAGCCTGCGCAGTCAGGGCTACAGCATTGTCAACGATCCGGCCACGGCCGACACGATCCTGTTCAACACGTGCAGCGTGCGACAGCATGCCGAGGACAAGATCTACAGCGCGCTGGGCCGATTGAAGCACGCCAAACGTGAGCATCCCGGCAAGATCATCGGCGTGCTGGGCTGTATGGCCCAGAAAGATCAACAACTAATTTTCGATCGGGCGCCGTTTGTCGACCTGGTGGTCGGCCCGGGGCAACTGCACCAGGTGCCCACGCTGCTCGAGGAGATTGCCGCGGGCGGCGGCCGCAAAATGGAAGTGAGTCTCGACCGCACCTCCGGCAGCCGGGCCGAGGTCGAGCGCAGCTTCGAGAGCTACGATCCGCTGCGCGACCCCGAGATGCGGCCGTCGCCGTTTCAGGCGTTCGTGCGGATCATGATCGGCTGCGATAAGTTCTGCACCTATTGCATCGTGCCGATGGTGCGTGGGCCCGAGCAAAGCCGCCCGCCCGAGCACATTTTGGCCGAGGCGCGCCGCCTGGCCGACGAAGGCTGCCGCGAAATCACACTGCTGGGTCAGACCGTCAACAGCTACCGTTACCGCGATGGCAATCGCAGCACGCGACTGAGCGATTTGCTGGGCATGCTTTCCGAGATCGACGGGATTGACCGCATTCGGTTCGTCACAAATTTTCCGAAGGACATGACCCCCGACCTGTTGCAGGCCGTCCGCGATTTGCCGAAGGTTTCGCGATACTTGCATGTGCCGGCCCAGAGCGGCAGCAACAGCGTCTTGCGGCGAATGAAGCGGCTGTATACGGTCGAGGAGTATCGCGAGATGCTGGCCGCGATCCGCGAGACGATTCCCGGTGCGGCGGTGACCAGCGACTGGATCGTTGGGTTTTGCGGCGAAACCGAAGAAGAATTTCAAGGCACCGTCGATTTGGTGCGTGAAGGCCGGTTCAAGAACAGCTATATTTTCAAGTACAGCGCTCGCACCGGCACCAAGGCCGACGAGCTGATGGCCGACGACGTTCCGGACGAGGTCAAGCGGCATCGCAACCACGTGCTCCTCGACCTGCAGAACGAGATCAGCCACGCCGACAACCAGCCGTTCATCGGTCGCACGGTGCGCGTGCTGGTCGAAGGTCCCAGCAAGAGCGCTCGCAAGGCCGAGGCCCACGAGGGCGCGGCCGAAGCATCGGGGCCGGTCGCATTGCACGCCACGCCCGCCGCGCATGCGGGTGACGATTTGCATCCCGTAACGCAGTTGACCGGCCGCACCGATTGCGATCGGATCGTGGTGTTTCCGGGCAACCGGCGGCTGACGGGGCAGATGATCGACGTGAGCATCTACGACGCCAACGCATTCACGCTCTTTGCGACCGTGGTGACCCAACACGTTGGACCTGAGGTGTATCAGATAGGGGTCGGGATTCGGGATTCAGGATTCGGTGCGAAACCGCAACCGACATGCACCCCCGAATCCTGAAGCCCGAATCCTGACTCCCGACCCCCCCGCTCATGCAGATCGATCAATTGCGTCGGTATCTCGACCAGCCGGCCGAAGCCGAAGGCTGGCTGCGTTCGTGGTCGTTGGAAGACGTTCGTCGTGGACATGCGAACCTGCGCGGCCTGGCCGAGGCGGGCGTCACGCTCGACCTGCTGGCGATCATTTGCGATCAGTTGGCCGCCGCCTTGCCTGCGCTCAGCGATCCCGACCGTGCGCTGAACAACCTCGAGCGGTTCGTGCGTGCGGCACGCAACCCGCTGTCGCTGGCCAGCCTGTTCGAGCGCGATCCCGAGGCGCTCGCCATCCTGCTGCAAATCTTCTCGTCCAGCCAGCACCTGAGCGACGTGCTGGTGTTGGACAACGAAAGCTACGACCTGCTGCGGATCACCGAAGGACAGCCGGTCGAGCGCGCCGCGCTGGTCGACGAACTGGCTGCCGAGATCGAAGCGCTGACTTCGGAAGCCGCCGTGATGACCAACCTGCGCCGCTACAAGCGGCGCGAGACGCTGCGGATTGCGTACGGCGATCTGATCCGCGGCCAGCGGCTGGAGATGGTCACCGAGCAGATTTCGTATCTGGCCGACGCGATCATCGAGTCGGCGATTCGCTTCGCGCGTCGCCGCTTGGAAGAAAAGTACGGCCAGCCGACCACTCCCGAAGGTCGTCCCGCGCGGTTCGTCGCCCTGGGGCTGGGCAAGCTCGGCGGCGTCGAGCTGAACTACTCGAGCGATGTCGACCTGATTTTTCTGCACGAGTCGGAAGGCAAAACCAGCGGACCGCGTTCGCTGACCAACGGCGAGTTCTTCGATCGCCTGGTGCGCGACGTGGTGCGCCTGCTCACCGAGCCGACCGCGCTGGGCTACGCCTACCGCGTCGACCTGCGCTTGCGTCCCGAAGGAGAGCGCGGGCCGGTGGTGCACAGTCTCGAACGCGCGATGCGCTACTACGACATGCTCGGCCGCACCTGGGAGCGGCAAGCCTTCGTGAAGGCGCGCGCGGTTGCGGGCGACCTGGACCTGGGGCAGCAGTTTCTCGGCTACCTCGAACCGTGGATCTATCGACGGTACCTGGGTCTGGCCGACATTGCCGGGATCAAGGCGCTCAAGCGCCGCATCGAGAAGCAGGCGCTGCGCGGCGGCGATCAACGCAACGTGAAGACCGGCCACGGCGGCATTCGCGACATCGAGTTCGTAATCCAATTCTTGCAGCTGCTCAACGGCGGCGATCTGGCGGCGCTGCGCACCGGCAACACGCTGGGCGCGATCGCCGCGCTCGAGCAGTGCGGCTGCCTCACGCACCAGGAACGGCAACTGCTCGAAGAGAACTACGCCTTCCTGCGCAAGATCGAGCATCGGTTGCAGATCATGTTCGACCTGCAAACACACGTGTTGCCCGAGCAGCCTGCCGAGCTCGAACGCCTGGCCATCCGCATGGGCTACGCCAAGGGACCAAATCGCGCGGCGCTGGCCGCCTTCGAACAGGACTATCAAACCAAGACCGAGTTGAACCGCAAGATCCTCGATCATCTGCTGCACGACGCCTTTGGCGACGACGCGCAGACCGAGCCGGAAGTCGATCTGGTGCTCGACCCCGATCCGCCGCCGGAGCGGATTTTCGAGGTGCTGGGTCGCTACAAGTTCCGCGACGTGCCGATGGCGTACAAGAACCTGATGGCGCTGGCGACCGAGAAGATCCGCTTTCTTTCGACCCGCCGCTGCCGGCACTTCCTGGCGGCCATCGCTCCGCGGCTGATCCGCGCGATTGGCGAGAAGCCCGACCCCGATCGCACGTTGATCACGCTCGAACAGGTCAGCGATTCGCTCGGCGGCAAGGGAGTGCTCTGGGAATTGTTCAGCTTCAATCCGCCCTCGATGAACTTGTACGTCGAGCTGTGCGCGTCGAGCCCGTACTTGTCGAGCATTCTGATCACCAACCCGGGCATGATCGACGAGCTGATGGACAGCCTGGTGTTGAACAAGCTGCCGACGCGCGAAAGTTTGCGCCACACGCTGGAAGAATTGGCGCACGGCGCCGAAGACCTCGAACCGATTTTGCACAGCTTCAAGAACACGCAGCAACTGCGGATCGGCGTGCGCAACATCCTGGGCAAGGAAGACATCCAGGCGACGATGGGCGCCTTGTCGGACTTGGCCGAGACCTGCCTCGAGCGGATTGCCTTGGCCGAATACGCCAAGCTTGCCGCGAAGCTGGGCGAGCCGATGATCGCTGCCGGCCCGCGGGCCGGCGACCCGTGCGAGATGGTGATCCTGGCGATGGGCAAGCTGGGCGGGCGCGAGCTGAACTACCACAGCGATCTGGACGTGATCTTTCTGTACGAGGCCGACGGCATGACGATGCCGACGCGGCGTGCCGGTCGCACCAGCGAGACGACCACCAACCAGCATTTCTTCAGCGAGCTGGGGCAACGCATCATCAAGATGTGCAGCCACCTGGGGCCCTACGGCCGACTGTACGAGATCGACGCGCGCTTGCGCCCCACCGGCAAGAGCGGCACGCTGGCTACCAGTTTCGACGAGTTTCAGCGGTACTTTGCCGAAGGGCGCGGTCAATTGTGGGAGCGGCAGGCGCTGTGCAAGGCGCGCGTGGTGTTCGGCCCTGAGCGCGTGGCGACGCAAGCGATCGCGGCCGTGCATCGCGCCGCCTACGAGCATCCGTTCTACACCTCCGATGCCGAAGGGATCCGCCAAATGCGCATGCGGATCGAGGCGGCAAGCACGCCGCGAAACGTGAAGCGCGGCGTCGGCGGCTTGTGCGACATCGACTTTCTGGTGCAAATGCTCGAACTGTATTACGGCCGCGAACACGCCGAAGTGCGGCTGCCAAGCACGCTCAGCGCCCTGGCGGCGCTGTACAAAGCCGGAAAGCTGTCGCTGGATGATTATCAATTCTTCACCGCCAGCTATCGGTTCTTGCGCACCTTGGAATTGCGGCTGCGCTTGATGAGCACCACCGCACGCGACGCGATGCCCGAGGACGCGATGGAACGGGCGCGGCTGGCTCCGGCGTTGGGATTGCCCGATGCGGCGACGCTGATGAACGAATTCTTCCGTTACACCTCTGGCAATCGCGAGCGCTTCGAGCGCTTGATTGCGCATGCTCGCGAGCACGCGGCCCCGCCGCCCGAACCAACCGCGGTGATCGCCGAAGTGGCGACCGCTCCGGCCGACGTGCTGACCAGCGGCCCGCTGGCGGATTGAGCCCGGCCGGACGAAGAGACGTGGA
>DASZPI010000316.1:0-1995 GCA_035550355.1 Pirellulales bacterium | reverse complement strand
GAACACGCCCGATTCGATCATCGCCAGCGCAGGCGAAAGTGCCTGGAATTGCGCAGCGGCAACGTTGCTTATGTTCGCGCGCGCGGTCAATGCGCCGCGCGGAATCAATTCCATGCGGGCTGTACCGGCGACATGCGCCGGCAGCGCTGCTTCCTGTGGCGCGGTTCGCTCCCCGGCAATATCGAACGCCAGCTCCTCGAGCGAGAACACGCCATCGAGATAGTGCAGCCGTGCGGCGAATCGCTCGAACTCGATCGACTCGATCGTCAGCCGGGGCGACTGAATCTCGCCGCGCAGCTCGTAAGCCTTGGCATGAAACAAGGCGCCCCAGGGGAAACCGATGGTAATCCGAACGCTGGCGCGCCCGGCGATCGTGAGCGGCAAGCGCAGGCCGAACCGCTCGAGGCGCTGCTGCAAGCTGGGCAGGTCGATGTCGCGAAATGAGAGCGACGTGTGAAAGCGTTTGGGCTCGCGCGCAGCGCGATCGGCCGGTTCTGCGCGTCGATCGACCGGCGGCTGGGCGCGCGCCGTCGGTACGAACAGCAATACCGCTACGACAACTGCAATCTGGCGGACGATCGGCATGCCGATCAGCGCGATGCAATCGACGTGCCGGCTAGCTTCGGGCGCCGAGCTTGGCGGACTCTTCGGCTGCGGGCTCGGGCAGAGGCATCGGCTCGTTTTCGTCGGCGGGCAGTGGTTGGTCGTACACCGCGCGGCCTGGGATGATCGTCGGCAGGTACGGACCGGCGGACGGATCGGCACACGGGCACTGGATGCCGCGGCACAACTTACACCCGCGGCGTGCGCATGGCAGCAGTTGCTCGGTCAACGAGCGCGTGGCGACATACACCCGATCGCCCGGCATGATCTGGAAGTTGGTCGACGTGTCGCCCAGCTGCACAATGTGCCGGTAACAGACGGTCAGCACCAGTCGGCACCCATCGGGATACGTAGGCCGCGCCAGGATAATGTTGCACGGGCTGGCGCGATCGTTGAGCCCACCAGCGGCAACAATCGCATCGAGCACGGTCTCGCGCCCGATCAGCGGGAACGAGCCTGGCGCATTCACTTCTCCGAGCACGTAGTAGACGGCGCTTTGCGGATTTACCAGCCGCACGTTGATCGTGATCGGCTGTTTCTCGTTGGCGTTGATCAGTCCTTGCACCTCGACTTCGATCTGCTCGACTGCTTTGCCCGCGACGATCGGCCGCCCGTACGGTCCTAAATCGATCGTGCCGTCGGCCAAGACCGTTTGCTCTGTGGTGAACCGCAGCGGTGTATCGAGCGAACCGGGTTCAATCACCAGGCCGTCGCCCGGTTGAATGACGTAAGTGTCGAGCACCGTTTTCTGCAGTTCGCGCGGCAGGGGCGAGTACCAGGGCACGGTGCGACGAACGCTCTTGGTGCTTGCCATCAGGTAATCGCCGGTGGGGAACAACGTTAACCCGCCACCACTGGTCGAGCAGCCCAAGGCTGCGACCGTGAAGAGACTTAGGCAGGCACGCAAGAACTTGATTTGGGCTGCCATGCTAGCGTCGCGCTAAGGTTTCCGTAGTTGGAATAAGCGGTACTACCGGATTTATCGGTCCATTCGGCTTTTCCCAAGATGCGAAAAAGCCGCGCAAGGACGCATCGCGACCTTCAGTTCGGCGTTTTTAGGGTCCCCGCCAGTTTGCCGCACCGCGGTCGGGGGGGGGCTGCACACATGCAACCCCTGAACGGGGCCACGGCACCCCCGTCGGCCGCCGAACGGCGCGGTTCAAAATTCTGACCGAGTGACCGTGCGCGACCAGCATTGGGTCGCCATTCCGAGCCGCGACGCAATTGTTAGCGAATTGTTAGAATAATGTTTGCGCTTTATGAGTCATTCTCGGGTACTTTGAAAAGCTCCCTTGAATGCACGGACCTATGACACAGCAGCAAAAGAAGTTGTGGTGGACCGGGACAGTCATCAGCGGGCTGGTGATCGCCGGTGCGCTTTCGGCGCGCAGC
>DASZPI010000315.1:0-7769 GCA_035550355.1 Pirellulales bacterium | reverse complement strand
CGACCGTCCCGGCGACCATTTGCGGGCTTTGGAGAATGTGTCGCGGCAGCTTCGCAACGACACATTCTGCAAGTTCCTCAAGCAGTCAAAATCGGCCGAGGAAGTCTTGCAGTTGTTAGACGAAGCTGACAACAGCCAGTTCACCGCCTGATGCGCTACCGCCGGCGCGCCGGAACGACGCGGGCTTTTCGGGGTACCGGACTTGGGCAAGGTCGAAAAGGTGCCGCCACGCCTGATTACTTCGTCCAAGGGGACTTGATGACAATCATGGGCGACACGAAACTAAGTCGGAGCGTGGTCGTGAGCAATCCCAACGGGTTGCACGCTCGACCCGCCGACTTGGTCGTACGACTGGCGTCCAAGTTCAAATCGCAGATTTGGATCGCTAAGGGCCCCGAGCGCGTCGACGCCAAAAGCATTCTCGGCGTGCTTACGCTCGCCGCGACCCAAGGAACCAAGTTGGACATCGAGGCCGCGGGTGACGACGCCGCCGAGGCGGTCGAAGCCGTGGCCACGTTAATCGCACAACCACAATTGGAAGAACCGGCCTGAACAGGCCAAGCGAAACTCGCCGACGCGCTACGACCTGTGTACGTTGCGCCGGCAGCTTCAAAGCGTTACGAACACTACCACAATCGCAGAAGCGTCGGTCTCAGCGCCCCACGAGAGCGCCGGCCGACACGGCTTGCCAGCGATCGCGAACGTCGGCTCGCGGCACCAGGTGCCGAGCCGAGGACCGCAGGTCGCCATGCATGTCCGAGCGCATCGGTCGATTGCCGCGAGCCTGCCACCAGCGCTCGCACGGCGCCCGATCCGCAACGGCGTGTCCGCGCAGGCCGGCGTAAAGGACGTCGATGCAAAAATTGCAGGGAATCGCGGTTTCGCCCGGCGTAGCCATCGGCGAAGCGCTGGTGATGGACAACGAGGGATTCCGCATTCCTCGTCGGTTCCTTACGCGCGACGCGGTCGATTCGGAACTCGAGCGCCTGCATGCGGCCCTGGCCGCCGCCGGCCAGCAAATCGAACGCAATCGCGACGCCGTGTCGAGCGAGCTCGGCAAGGGTTACGGCGCGATCTTCGACGCCCATCTGCAAATGCTGCATGATTCCCGGCTGCGTGCCGAGCTCGAGCAGCTCATTCGCGAACGGCACTACACGCCCGAATACGCGGTCAGTCGTGCGCTGCGACGATACGCCAAAGTGTTCCAGTCGCTTGAGAACACCCACTTGGCCGAGCGTGCCAACGATATTTTCGATATCGAAAAGCGACTGCTGAAAAATCTACTTGGCCGTCGTCGCGAAGAACTGTCGCAGCTCACCTCGCCGGTGCTCATCCTGGCGCACAATCTCACGCCCAGCGAGACGGCGAACCTGGATCGCAAGTTCGTCCGAGGTTTCGTCACCGAGATCGGCGGACCCGGCAGCCATACCGCCATCGTTGCCGAAGGGATGAGCATTCCAGCCGTCGTCGGCACCGGCCCATTCCTCACCGAGGTTTCCGGTGGCGAAGTCGTGATCATCGACGGCGACCACGGCCTGGTGATCCTCCAGCCCGACGAAGAAACCCTCGCGCGCTACCGGCAAGAGGTCGAGGACAACCAATCGCGGGCCATGCACCTGCAAAGCCTGCGCGAGCTGCCGGCCGTCACCAGCGACGGCGCGCGCATTCTGCTGTGCGGCAACATCGAGTTTCCGCACGAGGTTACTCAATGCCTCGAGCACGGCAGCGACGGCATCGGCCTGTATCGCACCGAGTTCCTGTACTTGGGCGCCGACACCGTGCCCGACGAGGAGACCCACTACAACGCCTACGCGCAAGTCGTACAGCAGATGGGCGGGCGCCCTGTCACGATCCGCACCCTCGACCTCGGCGCCGACAAAGTGGCGAACATGGTCGCCGTCGAGGAAGATCGCAACCCGTTTCTGGGGCTGCGCAGCATTCGCCTTTCGCTGCGGAACTTGCCTTTGTTCCGGACGCAGCTTCGTGCGATCTTGCGCGCCAGTGCCTTGGGCGACATTCGCATCATGTTTCCGCTCATCTCCACCGTGCTTGAATTTCGGCAAGCGAAGATGGTGTTGGCCGACGTGATGGAAGATCTCGAAGAGCACGGCGTACCGTTCAACGACAAGCTTCCCATCGGCATGATGGTTGAGGTGCCGGCGGCGGTGATGATGATCGATCACTTCGTCGAGGAGGTCGACTTCCTCAGCATCGGCACGAACGATCTGATCCAATACACGCTGGCCGTCGATCGCAGCAACAAGGACGTCGCTAGCCTGTACACCGCCAGCGACCCCGCCGTGCTGCGATTGATCGACATGGCCGTCAAAGCGGCCAATCGCGCCGCGGTGCCGGTCAGTTTGTGCGGCCAAATGAGCGCCAGCGGCATCTACACCATGCTGCTGCTGGGCATGGGGCTGCGCAATCTCAGCGTTCCGCCTCCGGCAGTTCCCGAACTCAAGCGCCTGGTGCGGACGTTGTCGATTCCGCAATGCGAAGCGGTCGCCGCCAAAGCGCTCGAGCTGGAGAATGCTCGCGACATCAAGAGTTACCTGAAGGAGGAACTTAAAAAGCTCCAGCAAGATTGGGGAGCGGCTTAATGCTCGACGTGATGACGATCCTCGCGAAACGACGCATTTTCGATGCGTCGTTTCGCGTTCATCGTCCGTCGATCGGCGCAGCGGTCCGAGTACGGCATTCGGACCCGTTCAGCGCCGTCGAGCCATCGGTTCGAGCCGCCGTCGATTCTGTGCGCACGTTGCATTGCAGATCGCCCCTGGAATTCGTCGCGGATACGCCGCGCTCTACGGCCAACGCGCGCTGCGCGCCGCGGGGCGCCGCGGCGTTGCCCGCCAAACGCAATCGCGCCTTCCACGGCCCAACCAACCTGGCGTCGAGGCACGGGCAAAACAACCTCCCGAGATGCCGGAAAAGAAAGCAGGATCATGAAGCAGGAAATGTTGATCAACGTATCGCAGCCGGAAGAGTGCCGGATTGCGATCGTCGAGGACGGAGTGCTCGAAGAGCTGTACATCGAGCGAACAAGCCAGGACAACTACGTCGGAAACATTTATAAGGGCCGCGTCGTCAACATCGAGCCGAGCATTCAGGCCGCGTTCGTCGATTTCGGCGTCGGCCGCAACGGCTTTTTGCATATCAGCGACATCGAGCCGCAGTATTTTCGCCAGGGAGGCTACGACCCCTCGCGGCCCATCGAGCTCGAGCACAACGGCGGCCGCTCCGACGGCGGCGACGTGGACGACATCGACGACGACGAAGGGTCGGGCGGACGGCAGCGAACGCGTCGACGCTCGCCTCGCCCGGGAGCGCGGCCGCGCATCAAGCCGCCGATTCAAGACATCCTGCGCCGCGGCGACGAGCTGTTGGTGCAGGTGATCAAGGAAGGGATTGGTACGAAGGGGCCGACGCTTTCGACCTACATCAGCATTCCGGGACGGTACCTGGTGTTGATGCCCGCCCTGGGGCGCGTCGGTGTGAGCCGCAAGATTGAGGACGACGAAGCCCGCCGCAAGCTGCGCGATATTATGCTCGAGCTCGCGCCGCCCAAGGGGGTGGGATTCATCGTCCGCACGGCCGGCATCGACCGCACGAAGAAAGAGCTGTCGCGCGATCTGGCGTATCTGCTGCGCCTATGGAAGGTAATCGTCCGCCGGATCAAGAAGTATCCGGGGCCGATCGGGATCTACGAAGAAAGCGACATGATCATTCGCACGATCCGCGATATCTTCACCACCGAGGTCGACGCAATCTACATCGACGAGCCAAGTGCGTACGAGCGCGCCAAGGAATTCTTGCAAATCGTCATGCCGCGCTACGTGCATCGCTTGCAGTTGTACTCGGGCAAAGAGCCGCTGTTTCACAAGTACCGGCTCGACGAAGAGATCAGCAAGATTCACCAGCGCTCGGTACCTCTGCGCCAGGGGGGGAGCATTGTGATCGACCAGACCGAGGCGCTGGTGGCGATCGATGTGAACAGCGGGAACTTCCGCGCCGACGATTCGGCCGAAGAGAGCGCTTACCAAATGAACCTGCAAGCGGCGCGCGAGATCGCGCGTCAGCTGCGGCTGCGCGACCTTGGCGGCGTGATCGTCAACGACTTTATCGACATGCGCAAGGAGCGGCATCGTCGTGGAGTGGAACGAGCGCTGCGCGACGCCATGCAACGCGATCGCGCCCGCACCAAAATTCTTCGCACGAGCCCGTTCGGCCTGATCGAAATGACCCGTCAGCGGATCCGACCTAGCCTGAAACGCAGCGTGTACCGCGATTGCGTTTGTTGCGCTGGTACCGGGGTGGTGAAGACTGCCGAGAGCATGGCGATCGAAGCGGTGCGGCTGCTCATCCTGGCGTGCCACCAGCCCGATCTGGCGAAGGTGACGATCTCGGTCGGTGAGGAAGTGGCGGCTTACTTGAATAACCGCAAACGGCGCGAGCTGACTCGCTTGGAGGACGAGAGCAAGATCGCGATCCAAGTTTTGAGCCGCGAAGGGGCTTCGCCCGAGTACCTGGTGATCGAATGCCAAGACGCCAACGGCCGCGACCTGAAGTTTTCGACCAGCTAAGCGACTTGCCATCGCCCGCCGGGAACGGTAATTTGAGGGGCTTTCACCGCTCAACGCTAGACGTTAGGGACCAGCTATGTACGCGATCATTCTCGACGGCCGCCGGCAACTGAAGGTTGAGGAGGGGGCTGAGATCGTCGTCGATCTGCGCGATGGGCTGAAAACCGGCGACGCGGTGAAATTCGACCGCATTCTGGCCGTTTCCGGCGATCAGGGCCTCAAGCTGGGTACCCCGGCGCTCGACGGGGCTTCGGTCACAGCCGAGGTCGTCGGGCTTGTGCAAGGCCCGAAGCTCGTCGTACAGCATTTCCGGCGTCGTAAGAACTCTCGCCGCCGAAATGGCCATCGGCAGGTTTCGACCCGAGTGCGGATCAACAAGATCAGCATCTAGCCGATCTTGCCGCACATCTTTTGCGTTTTATCTGGCTTGCCGTGCGCGCTGCGCGGCCACAGTGAATTTTCGAAAATTCGATCCGGCGCGATTCGCTTTGAGTCGCGCGTGGTCGATTTTCGGAAACTGTTAATTCGCATTCGGTTACGGTCCTAACATTACGCCGCGTGCCTCGACCGGCCGGAAGCCGGCCTCGACCGAAAGGCTTTTGATAGCAACCTGTTGAGTGCCGCCGTCGGAAAGTGGTTGACGCGATTAAGAAAGGCGATAAGATTTCGCCCACGCCGTATGTTGTAGCTATCATCCAGAGCGCTACAATATATAGGGTATTCGGTGTCGTCCGCCTCTAACACTCTTAGGGGCAATTTCGCCGATACTGTACATGTGTTCCGTTTCTTGCTACTCTGTCAACGCCTCACATCCGAGGAAAGGATTCCATGGCTCCCGTGAATTCTCAGGTCGAGGGTGTTTCTGCCGTGGTCGAACGTACGAAGAAGGCGACGCGTCGCTTCAATAAGGGGCTGATGATCGAGCCGAACTTTTGTCCGGCCGAGCCGCAGGACCTGTTCGAGACGGTCGATTGGGAAGTTCGCACCGCCGCAATCAAGGGCGAGAACGGCGAAGTGCTGTTCGAGCAGACGAATTGCGAGGTGCCCAGTCACTGGAGCCAGTTGGCCACGAACGTCGTCTGCAGTAAGTACTTCTACGGCGAGGTGAACACCCCCGAGCGCGAGTACAGCGTTCGGCAGTTGGTTCATCGCGTGGCGCGCACGATCGCCGATTGGGGCATGGAGGACGGCTACTTTGCCAGCGCGCTCGACGGTGAAACCTTTTATCGCGAATTGGCCTGGCTGTGCCTGCACCAGCACGGGGCGTTCAACTCGCCGGTCTGGTTCAACGTAGGGCTATACCACCAGTACGGCGTCAAGGGCGCCCAGTGCAACTGGCACTGGAACGCCGAGACGGCCCAAGTCGAGCAGCCCGAGAACCCGTACGAGTATCCGCAAGGTTCGGCCTGCTTTATTCAAAGCGTGGCCGACAACATGGAAGACATCATGGAGCTGGCGCGCAGCGAGGCCATGCTGTTCAAGTTCGGCTCGGGTACCGGCACCGATCTGAGCACGCTGCGGTCGCATCGCGAGAAGCTCTCGGGTGGCGGCAAGCCGTCGGGCCCGCTGTCGTTTATGCGTGTGTACGACCAGATTGCCGCGGTCGTCAAAAGCGGCGGCAAGACCCGTCGTGCCGCCAAGATGCAATCGATGAAGGATTGGCACCCAGATGTGGTCGACTTCATCGAGTGCAAGGCCAAGGAAGAGAAAAAGGCCCGCGTGCTCATCGCCAACGGCTACGACTCGAACTTCAACGGCGAAGCCTACAGCTCGATTCTGTTCCAGAACGCGAATCTGTCGGTTCGACTTAGCGATGAGTTCATGCAAGCGGTCGTCGAGGATAAGCCCTGGACGACGCATTGGGTTACCGACAGTTCAGTGCCCGGCCCCACGTACCAAGCCCGCGATGTGCTCGCCAAGATGGCCGAGGGAGCATGGTACTGCGGCGATCCCGGCGTGCAGTACGACACGACGATCAACAAATGGCACACCTGCCCGAACTCGGGCCGGATCAACGCCAGCAACCCGTGCAGCGAGTACATGTTCCTCGACGACACGGCGTGCAACCTGGCGAGCATCAACCTGATGAAGTTCCGCCGTCCCGATGGCGTGTTCGACATCGAGCGTTTCCAGAACGCCTGCCGCATCTTCTTCATCGCCCAGGAAATCCTGGTCGATCATGCCAGCTATCCGACAAAGCGGATCGCTGAGAACAGCCACAAGTTCCGTCCGTTGGGGCTTGGCTATTCGAATCTTGGTAGCCTGATCATGGCCGCCGGTCTGCCGTACGATTCGGATGCCGCGTACGGCCTCTGCGGTGCGATGACCGCTTTGTTGCACGGAGCCGGCAACCTGGCCAGCGCCGAGCTGGCCGCGGCGGTCGGTCCCTTCGACGGTTTTGATGCCAATCGCGACCCGATGCTCGGCGTCATGCAGATGCATCGCGACGCGGTCGAGCAGATCAACGACGCCTGTCCGGCTTATCTGAAGGACGCTGCCCGGGCCGTGTGGGAGGAAGTGCTCGCCAGCGGCGCGCGTTATGGATTCCGCAACGCGCAGGCAACGGTGCTTGCCCCGACCGGCACGATCAGCTTCCTCATGGACTGCGATACCACCGGCATCGAACCGGATATCGCCTTGGTCAAGTACAAGCAGCTCGCCGGCGGCGGCATGCTCAAGATCGTCAACAACACCGTGCCGCTGGGTCTCAAGACCCTGGGTTACGACCAGCCGCAGATCGACTCGATCCTGGCGTACATCGAGAAGAACGACACGGTCGAGGGTTCGCCCGATTTGCGTGATCAGGACCTGCCGGTGTTCGATTGTGCGTTCCAGCCGCGCAACGGCAAGCGGAGCATCGCTTGGCGTGCCCACGTGCGCATGATGGCCGCCGCGCAGCCGTTCTTGTCGGGTGCGATCAGCAAGACCGTCAACATGCCGCGCGACACGACGCCGGCCGACATTGCCGACGCGTACCTCGAAGGTTGGCGGCTGGGCCTCAAGGCGTTGGCGGTGTACCGCGACGGCTCGAAGGAAAGCCAGCCTTTGAGCACCAGCACCGAGAGCGAAAAGGCGGCCGACCGGCAGAAGGCCACCCCGCGCCGCGAACGACTGCCCGACACGCGCAAGAGCGTGACGCACAAGTTCAACGTCGCCGGTCACGAGGGCTACCTTACCGTCGGCCTG
>DASZPI010000314.1:0-5799 GCA_035550355.1 Pirellulales bacterium | reverse complement strand
GACGAAGCGAATAGCGAGATCACCCCTGAATCATGACGAGCACTGACGCTCACGATGCCAAGAATGATGATCAGCAGCGCATGCGAAACCGTGGCGATCATCGTGCTGCGGCCGAAACGCGATTTGCTCCAAGTTACCACGCCAGCGCAGAGCTTCTGCCACCGTGTGGTCGGCTCGCAGCGAACTTTTGCCGGTTTTTTCTTCGACCGCTTGGCGTCGGCCCCGGTATCGATGAGCGGCGCGGCCTTGGCCATCCGGGCGCGGCGGTTCTGCTCGGCAGCGAGTGGATCGCGCTTCGGTCGATTGCTGCGCGGCGGCGAAGACTCACTCGCGGGCTGATCACCAGCTCGATCGTTCGATTCGCCAGTCGTGGGTTTGCGGCTGATGTCCGAAGCCATACCAATATCCTCGCGACTCAAGGCGCTCGGCCGGCGCGCGGATCAAGCCTTTCGCCCAAGACGAGCGCATCCTAGCAAATCCCCGAGGTCATGGATTGCTAGATTTTCGTAAAGCGCCCGGTCGATCGACGGTCAACGGCGGCGATCCTGCGCAGCCTTTGGCTGTTGGCCGTCTCAGCCGGCTTTCATAGCTTAAAATGGAAGGTTTGGCTGAACCATCGCCATAACCGCCGACCGACCGGCTGCCAGCGCGTGTAGATTTTGGCGCGCCCCCGCATGCCGATGAGCAACTCGCCGTCGGCATCGTCCAGCGGGTAGACCAAAACGTGGTACGAAGTGGTCAGCGGTCGTTCGACTCCCGACGGATCGGTTTTCGTCGCTAGCTCGCCCCCCGACTTGTTCGACAGGTGCCGCGGGCTGATCTTCACATCGGCACTCGAGATTTCCTGAATCTCGCTGCGCCAGGTATGACCAGGCAGCGCATCCAGCTTCACGTCGACCGTTTGCCCGACGGCGAGAAACGGCACGTCCGACTGCTCGACCACCAGCAAGGCATGCATTCGGCGCGGATCGCCGATCTGGCAAAACATGTTCTGCTCGGTCATGAGGCAACCCAAGTTTTGCGCCTCGAACGGGCTGCCCCACCAGGGCGTGAGCTCGCCCTCGGTGCTCGGCTGCTCGGGCACATCGGACGGGGGCAATACGGTGCCGGCGATCGGAGCAGTCAACGTTAGCCGCGCCTCGTCGTTCATTTTTTTTTCGAGCTGCTCTTCGACCGCCGCCAGCGACTCTTGGACTTCGGGTAGTTGCAGGCCCGCCGATTGATCTTCGAACCGTTGATGCCGCAGGCTGATCAATTGCGAGCGGTACTGGTTTCGCCGACCGCGCAACTCCTCGACCGCCAAACGCACGTCGACATTTTCGAGCTGGGCTAGCTTGGCGCCCGCTTCGACTTGCTGTCCGGGATGAACGTAAATGGCACGCAACAGTCCCGGGACCTCGGTATAAATGCTCGCCGCATCGTGCGGCTCCAACTCGAGCGTGGCGTAAACCCGGTGCGGCAAGGGCAGAAAAAACAGCGCCAACAACACCATCGTCGCGCCGCCCAGCGACCACGACAGCCGCTGCCGTTCGATCAAATCGAGACGCCCCGGAATCATAAAGAACCTTCCCAGCTTCCAAAGGGGATACACCACCAGCCCGCCAAGACTCACCATGCCCAAAGCCCGGCCGATCACTTCCAGCCGATACGGCTTAAAGAATTCGTTGAGAAAAAAGATGATCGAAAACACCACGACCCAGCGATAGGCGGCCGATGCGATGGCATAGACAACGAACAGCGCCTGGTTATGCCGCGGCAAGAATGGATCGGGGGTCATCTCCATGCCCAGCAGCCACTCGCCTGCTTTTCGACTGCAAAGGGCACTGGCCTTTTGGCCCAGGTTCGGCATCTCCAGCAGGTCCGACAAAATGTAGTAACCGTCGTATCGCAGCAGTGGGTTGCCATTGAACACCAACGTGCTGACCGACGAAATGAACATCACGTCGAGCGCCAGATGGTTCAGCAACCCCGGCTGAGTGAACCACCAGATGAACGTGGCCACGGCCGCTAGAAATACCTCGACGTACATGCCGGCTGCGCCGATCGCCGCCCGATGCCATTTGTTCGGCAGCATCCACGAGTCGGAAACGTTGCAATACAGGCTGGGCGTAAGCACCAACAGCATCACGCCCATCTCGTGGCATTCGCCGCCGAAATGCTTGCAAGCCACGCCGTGCCCGAACTCGTGAATGATCTTCGTGCCGGCCAACATCACCATCAACCAGAACGCATTGCCCACGGTAAAGAACTGGTTGAATCCCGGCAGTTTCGCCTGAAAGACCTTGAACTCGACCATCACTAGCAGCGCTGCGGCGACGACGACCAGGGCCCAGCAGGCGATGGCCGCGGGCGTGAACACCCAGCGCAGCCGCGGCTCGAGCCAATTCAGCAGCGGATCGGGATTGATGCCGCGGAACCGCAGGGCCAGCAGATTCGTCAGACGGCCCAGCCATTCCTGTCGACGCCGCTCGGCGCGGCGGCGACGAAGTTGCTCGCCCTGACCCGGCGCGTCGGACAGCACAAGCCCGCTGCGATGCAGCATGCCGACGAACTGAGCGAGGTCTTCGACACGAATCTTCTGCGGAGGATACTCCTGCTCAAAGGCCGCCTTGATCTGGTCGAGACTCGCGCGCCCGTCGAGCTGTTGCAGCAGGAAGAACTCTTCTTCCTGGAAACGAAAGTAGTGCAAACCAAGCGGCTCTTTGATCAGCCAATAAAATCGGCCCTGGTACTTTTGCCGCCGGGTCGCAAGATCGGGCCGCATGCGCAATCCCAGCGGTCGGCCGCTGCTGGAAACGATGCTGTCGATCAGCGTAGGCATGGGTGCCGCCGGCGAGAAGGTGCGATCAGCGGCGCGGTTCGTTCGTCGGCGCCGCGGCCGTGGCGGTGGTGTCGATCAGCATGTCGGCTTCGACACCGGGGCGCAGCAGCCATTGGCCGCGATCCATCCGATTGACCACCTCGGCGCGTACCCGGTAATCGCCGCCCGGTTGAATGATCGGATTCACAAACACCACTTGGCCTGGGAAACGTTCGCGCCTACCGCGCGCCAGCTCGACCTCGACGCTCACCGGACGATGGTCGAGCTCGCCGGGAGAATAATCCTTCGCGCTCACGAAGCCGTCGATTCGCAGCCGATCGAGTCGCACCAACCGCATCACCTTGTCGCCCGGCTGAACCCATTCGCCGGGACGAAACAGCACCTCGACCACTTCGCCGTTGAACGGCGCTTTGATATGCCGGCGAACAATGTCGTCCTCCGCAGCGGCCAACTTGGCGGTGCGTGCTTCGGCGTCGAACTTTGCCACGGTTTGCTCGTGCTGCGATTGCTCGATTTGCAAGCGCGCTTGCTCGACCGTTAGTTGCAGCTTTTGCAGCTCGATGTACGACTTGGTCCCCGGTACTTTGCGATTGGCTTCCATGGCCGACTCGAGCTCCTTTTGCGCCACGTCGCGCGCCGCTTTGGCGTAGCGAACGTTGATGTCGTTCTCGGCTTTTTCCTGAGCCGCCTGCTGTTCGGCCAGGGCGATGAGTCGCGCCGCCTGGACTTGGCGATCATTGATCCGCGCCAGCAGCGCCCCCTCTTGCACCTGGGCCCCTTCGCGCACTTCGACCGACACGATCAGACCTGATTCTTCGCTCGAAAGTTGCACTTCGTCGATCAACGACACCAGGCAGTCCTTGACGCGCGCCTGGCCGACCGAGGGCGCCGACTGCGTCGAACCGACCTGACCTGTCAGCAGCACGACCGCCAACCAACCAACATTCATCGCAATCCTCACCGGACTTGATGCACGTTACAGCTTGAACAAGATGCGCGACTGCACGAAACCGACCACGTCGTGGAACCAGACATAGCCCAGCGATTGCCAGCCACAATGAACCTTGGCCATCACGTCGGCCCCTGGGCGCAGGTCGGGCAGATTTTCTTTGTCGATCCGGACTTCGATCAGCACCACGTTCCCCTCATCGCCGCGCAGTTCGGCCGACCGATGGATTTCAATGACCTCGCCCGAATGGTCGACGCCCGGCGCGGTGGCAAGGCGGTAGGTTACATGCAGCGGGTCGCTTGGCCCAAGGCGGCGCTGATACTCGACCACGTGCCCAATGCGATCTTCGGGCATTCGCAGTTCGAGCTCCCAATCGCCGGAAGTGTCGGCAACGCTCAACAGCACCTGTCCCTGCCGCACGGGTCGCTGTCGCAGCAACTGCTCGATGTTCCACGTCGTGACCTGGCCGGCGATGGGGCTGCGCACTTCGAGCAATTTGCGCTTCTCATGATACACGGTGAGCTGTTGATCGAGGCTCGCGAGCTTTTGTTTCAGCTCGCTGCGTTCGCCTTCCAGCCGATTGCGCTCTTCGAGCGAGGCGGATTTGCCCTTTTCGACGATGGTCCGCGCGCGGTCGATGGCGAGGATTTGCTCCTGCGTGGCCATGCGTTGGCCGGTGACATCGGAGATCGCCACTTCCAAGTCGGTGTTGCGCAACTCGACCAGCAACGTTCCTTCTTCCACCTGGTCGCCATGCTTGACATGGATGGCTGAGACCGTGCCGTCGAGCGGCGCGAACACTTCGCGTCGTGAAACCGGCAACATCGTGCCGTCGCTCGAAACGGAGAACGGCCAAGGGATGACGAACAGCGCGATCAGCGCCACGAGGATCGCGCCGCCAATCGAAAGGGTCTTGGGCAGCGTGCGCGAGGCGACCACCCAGCGACTGCGACCGATGGCGCGCCACAGCGGCATCAGAAATAGCTGCTCGTGTTCCATGGCATTGGCCAAGGCGGCAGCTCCGTGCTGGGCCACAATCGCCACGCGCGACTCGAGTCCTTCGCGCGGCCGCGTGTCTTCGATCTGCTCGACGATCATGGCCCCGACCGGCGGCGACGGCGGAGCGTCGGGCTGACTGCTTGTGTCGCGGCGCAGCGGAAGCACGGCCACATGCTTCGAATGCGTTTCGTTCACGTACTGCTGCAGTGCCGCCTCGATTTGCGGAGAAAGATCGCTGGTATCGCCGCGATACCACAGCGGATCGCCGGCGGCGACCACGAGGCTGGTCAGCTCGTTCATCAGGCGAACTGCCACGGCACGCGAGTCGAACGCATCCTGCCCGCTGATCGCGTCGAGCCGACACTTCGGCCCTGTGGCCAAGGCGACGCTCACGCGGTCGCAACCGATCAACCGGCGACCTTCGTTGGCAATGGTCGAAGCCACCTCGTGCGGATCGAGGCTGTGATGCACCGAGCGCATAAAGCCTTCGAGCTGCTGCCAAACGGTTTGTCGCTCGGTAAGGCTGCGCAACTGACGATTGCTCAGGTATTCGCCGGCAAGCGCCGCCACCTGCAGCAGAAAGCGCAGGTAGCCGCGCTGCGTTCGGTCGGGCGCTCCGGGGCGTTGGAAGACTTCGATGATGCCGCGTGTCTGGTCGGCCACCTTGACCGGCACGAGAATCAGCAGGGTATCGCCGGGATTCGAGGTCGCGCCCACGGTGCCGCGGGGCGGCAGCATGGTTGGTTCGCCGGAGCTCGCGACCTCGTGGGCCAGGTCGCGATGTTGCGTCAACGCTGCATTGCTATCGATCCCAAGCTCGCCGAGATTCAACTGTTGCAGCAGCTCGGCCTGTGCGGCTTCGTTCAGCATCCAAACCGCCCCGCCCAGGGCCGCCAGCGCCGCGGTCACACGTGCCAGGTATTCGCCAAAGAACGCCTCAGGCGACAAATCCTGCCGCGCCAGACGTTCGACCTCGTGCACCAAGCCCTGGATCTGCTGATGGGCCTGTTCCAGCAGGCGAGGATCGATC
>DASZPI010000313.1:0-3079 GCA_035550355.1 Pirellulales bacterium | reverse complement strand
GACCGCTTCGACCAGCGAGCGGGTCGAGCGAGGCGAATCGAGCTTGAAAACCTGGTCGGTCGCTGGCGCCAGTCCGCGAATCTTCTGTAAATCGACCACCGATTCGACCACCCCAACGAACACCAACCGGTCGCCGGCCCTGAGGCGTTCGTCGGACGAATCCGCCGGTACGACGGTCCCGTCGCGGTCGATCTCGGCCAGGTACAGGTCGGGTAAGTGCCGCAGGCCCGCCTCTTCGATGGTTCGGCCAGCCAGCGGACTATCGGCCGGCACAACCATCTCGGCCGTGTACTCGCGCGGGTCGTCTAACTCGCTGATCGCGGGCCGACGGTCGGGAAGCAGCTTCGGCCCGACCAGGATGAGAAACGCGCATCCGGCGATCGCCGCGGGCAGCCCGACCCAAGTGATGTCGAACATCCCCAGGCCGTACCCCTGGTGTTTCTTGAACAGCCCATCGACGACCAGGTTCGTGCTGGTGCCAATCAGAGTGCAGGTTCCACCGAGGATGGCGGCGTAGCTCAGCGGGATCATCAACTTCGACGCGGCGACCCGCTGCTTCCGGCACCATTCATCGACGACGGGCAGCAACATCGCCACTAGGGGGGTATTGTTAATAAACGCGCTCATGACCGTCGTCGGCAGGGCCAAGCGCGTGATCGCAGCCCGTTCGGACCGAGGCCGGCCAAGGATGTGAGCCGCGACCCAGTCGATCGCTCCGGTGTCGCGCACTCCGGCGCCGACCACGTACAGCACAGCCACGGTGACCATGCCCTCGTTCGACAGCCCCTCGAGCGCTTCGGACGGGGTCAGAATTCCAAACAGCACCAACGCGACCACCGAACCCATCAGGATGAGATCAGGTTGCGCGCTCGGGAGCGTCAATAACAACAGCGCGGCGACCACCGTACCCAACGACACGGCTTTCGGCCAATGGCCATCGAGGCTGTATGCAAAGATCACGACGCCGCTCCCGTATTAGCCGACGAGTCGAAATATACCTAGGTTTATCATGTTTATGTTTGTATCGTCATCGCGCGGCGATCACCAGCGATAAACTTGACGCCGTTCTCCGCGGGATCGAGTCTTCGATGCCGTTCTGCGGATGACGTAATCAAGGGCGCGTCGCAAATTCACGGCAGAGTTTTTTCAAGGCCATAAAACCAAAGCCCTTAGGAGCAGACGAACCGTTACTGGACACTTGGCAAATGTGAAAAGTGGCCCCTGCCCAAAACTTGTGCACAGTGGTGGCTGCTTAAATTCTGTCAGTTATGCCCAAGCTCGTTGCACATGGTCGAAAATCGCCATAAACGCTAGCAGTGAAACGATATCGGTGCATCGCTTGACTCCACCGCCACGATGGCTGGCAAAAGGCGACTGAGCGTCTGTCGCTGAAAAGGATTTCGACTCGGATTGGAGGAGTTATCGATGGGAGAACGAGAGCAACAGGTCCTGCGCACCGCCCAGGAGCTCTATCAGCAGTCGCCGGATTGGGTGACGTTTTTCAGGGCCGTGCTAGGGGTGGGAGGCGTTGTTCGAGAGACCTTCAAGTCGCCCGATGAACTGACGATGTTCGAGCACTCGCCGGAGTATTTGGAGTTGCAGCAGATGGTCGCCCGCTTGCGTGCTAGCAGCGGCGATGTGTCGGCCATCAAGGAGCCGACGCGGGTGATCACCGTACGCTTGCCCCAAAGCTTGCACGAATCGCTGCGTCTCGAGGCCCACGAGCGTCGCACGAGCATGAATAAGCTGTGCATCTCGAAGCTGCTGCAGTTGGTCGACGAGCAACTCGTTCCGACCGAGCAGCCGATGGCTGCCAGCAGCAACGGAGCGCCCCGGGCGCGGGTGATGGCCGGCGAGATCTAAAGTTCGCGGAGAGACGTGCAGATGTGCAACCCGTATCGCCGCGGGCTTGTCCGATCCGGCTCGGATTCGGCCAAGCCTGCGGCTGGCATGGGGACGCGCCGGATCGACGATTCATACGCCATCGCCGCGGGTCAGCGGCAAAAGGAAGGAACCAGAGTGGACCTGTAAGCCGGGTTCTGTGCCCGGGGCGGAGATGCTCCGCCCCGCGGCGATGGCCATTTCTCTAGGAGGCCGGTTGCCCGACCCCTCAAGCAGCCTACCCGGAGGTCGATTGACGGACCGGGCCGGTCCGTGACCGCAGCGTGCGAACACGCCGCGATCGTCCCTCCTGTTTGCCTTGCGCCGAGCGGGGTTTACCTAGCCAAGCTGGTCGCCCAGCCTGCTGGTGAGCTCTTACCTCACCGTTTCACCCTTACCGCGGCTAAAAATAGTCGCGGCGGTTTGCTTTCTGTTGCACTTTCCCTGACCTTGCGGTCGGTGGGCGTTACCCACCGCTCTGCCCTGCGGCGCCCGGACTTTCCTCCCGTCGGCCTTGCGGCCAACCGGCGGCCATCCGGTCCACTCTGGATTCCCAGTCCTAGTATAGCGTCGTGCCTGGCGCGGCGACCGGGCAGTTATGGCTAGCGGGGCGCTAAATGGCGGCGCCCTGCCAGGTGTTGCGTCGCTTGAATTCGGCGTCGATTGCCGTGCGAATGCCGACTTTGTCGAGACACCATGCCGGCCCGACGAGATATTTCGGCGGGGCCTCGCCGCTGACGCGCTCAATAATGCACCGCTCCGGCAGTCGTTCGATGAAATCGACGACCGTTTCGACGTACTCGTCGCGGCCCATCAACTGCACCGTGCCCGAGGCGACCTGCTCGGCCAAGGGCGTGTTGCGAACGGCGTACAGGTTATGAATCTTCACCGCGTCAACATCCAGCCGGGCCACCTCGCGTGCCGTTGCTAGCATGTCGTCGTGCGTCTCGCCGGGAAGTCCGAGCATTATATGGACACAAATCTCGAACCCTCGGTCGCGGCTGCGCTCGATCGCGTCGATGGTCGCCGAGTGACCGTGCCCGCGGTTCATCCACTCCAGCGAACGATCATGCATGGTCTGCATGCCGTATTCGACCGAAAGATACGTCCGGCGACCGACGTCGCTGAGCAGCTGCACCACATCGGGCGGGACGCAATCGGGGCGAGTTCCGATCGCCAGTCCAACGACCAGCGGGTG
>DASZPI010000312.1:0-3025 GCA_035550355.1 Pirellulales bacterium | reverse complement strand
GCAAATATCAAAGGGTGTCGTAAATGTTTTGCGGAAGTTCAGAACACTAGAACGCGTAGTCCTTGACACGAGTGCAGCGGAGCAAAACCGGCTGGTTCCTCGAGATACTGGCGGCTATTTTGAATGCATAGTTGCTCCAGTACATGTCCCTCCCGAAAAGTGAATCCGGCAACCTGGGCAAGACTGATTCGGGACGACCAGATTCAAGGACACGCCTGTCTCTACCGAAAAGTGCATCCGGGAATCTGGGCAAGGTTGAACGAGCAAAGCAAAGTCGCCGGAGCAAAGGCAGGGGTGCAAATCGCGACCGAATTGGGCATGAAATGGTCGTAACAGCGCGTTGGTAACGAATTGGGCGCAGTAAGCCACAGAGGAACTGCTCAGCCGATGACAAAAGTGTCAAGCGGCGCGGCGGGTGTAGCGGTGATGCAAACCGCCGACTTGTGCGACGGAAATGATTGGCCCAAGAGCCGGTGGCTCGACCACGCGTGGAACAGGAGCGTTGCAGTCCAGTGACTGATGAGTCCGCGATCGATGGTAGTATTCCAGGTAATCGGCAAGTAGACGTTTCAGATGGGCTTCGTTGAGCACGATCACATGGTCCAGCAGCTCGCGGCGAATTGTTCCGATCATGCGTTCGACGTAGGGATTTTGCCACGGCGAGCGCGGCGCGCTGACGACTTCTTCAATACTAAGGTTCTTGACTCGTTGCCGGTACTCGTCGCCATAAATGCTATCCCGGTCACGCTGCAAGAATCGCAGTGCCGTGTCGAACGGGAACGCCTCGACGACTTGCTGTGCGGTCCATTGGGCCGAAGGATTGACCGTGACGTTGAAGTGTAGGACGCGACGCCGGTCGAGGCTCAGCACAGCGAAGCAGTACAGCAGCTGAAAGGTGGCCGTGGGCACGACGAAGAAATCGACAGCGCAATGTCCGGCAGATGGTTCGCCAGAAATGCCTTCCACGTGGGCGACGACGGCTTGCCCCGACGGTCCATATACAGGGCCACCGTCGATTCTGCGAGTTCGTGGCCCAGCAGGCGCAGTTCGGCTTGAATCCGCGGCGCACCCCAGAGGGGATTCTCGCGCGACATGAGGCGAATCAACGTTTGCACCTGGCGATCAACCCGCGGCCGGCCATGCTTGCCACCGCGCGACTTCCAGCGCCAATACAAACGAAATCCTTGCCGATGCCAGCCAACGACCGTGTCTGGCTGGACGATGACGAGCACAGAGCGCCACTCAGCCCACAGGCGAACGAGCCAGACCCAGAATACCCGATCGTGGGCGCGCAACTTCGGCCGCTTGGCTTTCCGACGATAGTTGGCCAACTGCTGCCGCAGGGCGAGGTTTTCAGCGGCCAGCGCCGCCCGGCTGCGTGTGATGGCCCGCAAGACGGTGAAGAACAGGACCAACGATTCGATCACGGAACGACACCCTTGACCGACTTGGGCATGACCCGAGAAAAATCGTGATCATCGCGGTCGCCAGGTGCGTAGGCAAGGAACGATTGAAACGATCCAAGATCACTCTACCGGCGGTTCGCTTCCACAAAGCAACCGTCGTGCCGAAGCGGCCCAGTCCTTGCAAGATTCCCAAAATTGTTCAACTGGTGTCTTGTCGCCCCGATTAAAACTCGACAGCTCTTCGCGTTGATCGCGAAGAGCTGTTCTCTCATTGAGGCGTACCGATTATCGGTGGAAGCCTCCTCAGGGATCACAGTTCAATTTCGCGACGATCGCCAACGTATTTCGTTTGGTGAGCCACGCGCCATCTCCGTCGCTTGCGGTCCGAGGCAGCGAGGCTGGCGAGGCCGAAGGCCGCGAGGAACAGTGTGCCGGGTTCGGGAACCGTCGGGACGACGATCGCAGTCCTGTTGGTGAATGTTGAGACATTTCCAGGCATGCCCGGCAGCGTGATATTCAGGCTCCACCCATTGGCTATTTCCGTCCTGTCCCCCGAAACCGTGTCCATGGCATAGAGGGACCATGTTCCGTTTAAGTCGAGGCCGGTAAACACGCCCGCGGCATTCAGGTTACCAAGGAGGCTGGTGCCAAAAGGGGCTGGACTCTCGTAGGCAAGTCCCGGACCAGGAGCCGGGAACGAACCGATCGGCCCGATTTGGGTCGGCTTAAAACTCCCTGGGCTCGAAAGGTCTGGGGTTACGCCGCTCGTTGCCGTATCGTCAAACGTAATATTGAATGGGCCAACGGGAGAGGTGCTGCCAACTCCCCCGAGAAGCACCAAGGCGGCGCCGGTTGGTCCGACCACGACCACATCCACGTCCGAGGTATTTGTGGCGCTGAATCCGTGCAATGTGACGGTAATGTAGTCGTTACCCGAGATCGGGTTCGGTAACCCTGACACCGCGATCGTGCTGCCATCGATAGTGGCCGAGTAGCCCTTTCCCGCGAGCGCGACCCATAGGCCGACGGCCAGTAGACTGATACGGCAAACGCAGTTTTCGCAGGTCATCGTATACCTCGATGAGCGAGATGCACTGGGCCAAAAAAGAACGCCGCTCAACTGCTACCCCTCACCGCGAGAGCGGCGCGTGGAAAGCGGTTGAACGGCGTTTCAGTAGCGATTCCTGAGCGATCGTGGGAGCTGCCTGGAACTGTCTTCTAATACTCGCAAACCCTGCAGTCAAGCACTGGAACGCTTTCCTGCTGAGAATGCTTGAAATGACCCCGGCAAGTGTCTTTCACGACTTCGAGAGCGCGTCGAGAATTTGCCGGCGTTCTCGTTCGTAATTGAACTCCCAGTAGGGGCGAAGAAACGGGGACCTGTCCCTGGGACAGGTCCAATTTATGGAGTCTAATCCCACCCGTTTTTTTCCCTCGTTTCTTTCCGCCGAAGATCGATGCGGGATTCGAATTCTTTGCGGCAAGAAGCGGACGCAGATTGTCCTGTGGCGGCCATGGCCTTGGCCGCTGCAATCCTCCGCCCAGCGGAAGGGGTCCTTACAGCGCGCGAATGATGCCGGCAGCTCGTAAAGCGCAGCACGCTGCTACACATTCAATTC
>DASZPI010000311.1:0-4656 GCA_035550355.1 Pirellulales bacterium | reverse complement strand
GTCGCAAACCAAGATCGACCGTCGACGACAAGCCGCCCAGCCGAGTGCAGAACAGCTCGCGCAGTTGGCCGAGTGCAGTCCGGCGGTAAAAGCCAGCCAGGGCATGCGGGGAGTCGATGGTTTCGAGCAACGACATGCAATGCTCGGTTGCGTCGCCATGGCCTATGAATTTGAGGCCACCGCCGCGGCAATAATGGATGCCGGCTGAATGCACATGCACAGGATCGTCCGCATACACGATTCGCGAAGCGACCGCCGCGACCTGGGAATTCTCGAATCGTCGGAGCGCGTTCTGAGCCCAATCGTCGGTTGCTGTGGCACCGGCCGCTAGCACATGGACAAACTCGCCGCGGCTGGCGATCAACCCCGCGTTTAAACTACTCGCGAGTGTCGCACCGTCATCGACGCGCACGAACCGCACTTCCCCATCGAGATCATATGGATCGGCGTAAGCGTTATCGACGACGACGATGATCTCACATCTTTTCGGCGATCGCTCGAGCACCGATAGCAGAGTGCGCTCGAACGCTTCGAACTTGTTCTGTGCCGGAATGACAATCGACAGGTCTGTCATGGCGAAGCTCCCGCCCGATGCGCGCGTACGTTCGATCGCGCCAACGGCGGCCGAAAAGGTCGTCTAATCCGATACCTCGACTCGCCGGGACGGCAAACTTGACGAGAAACACGGTGCTAGCGTGACTCGGCAGCCGCCAACAACCCTCTTCCTGCTTGCCATCGGCGTTTTGGCGAACTATACATTCGTCCATTGATCGAGGATTGCATGACTACCATCAGCGAAAACCTGCATCGACTGCTGGCGCGGCAGGGTGAGACGATCGGCCAACTGGCTCAGCGGTCGGGCGTCGACCAGCGGACCATTAAAGGGTTGCTGAGCGGCGCGACGCCGCGACCACATGCGAAGACGCTTCATCAGCTTGCCGAAGCGTTCGAAGTCGCGGTCGACGAGTTCTATCAGAATGCTGGCACGCTTGAGCATCGCCAGTTCGATCAGCAGACCAACACCGAAGTGGCCGAGGTGGTGCGCGCCCATCCCGAACTATTTGAGGGTTGGAGTCGCGCCGACTTCGACGAGCTGTATAGTCGATTCGGTATGGGAGGCGCACTTACGGCCGAAGGCGCGCTGGAAACCGTTCGGCGAATGAACCGTAAGCGTGAAATCCTCGACAAGGTGATCGTCCTGCTGGAGAGCGGCGATTCGGAATTGCTTGCCGGTTTTGTCGATCTTCTGTACGAGAAGGTCGTGATCCGCTCGACATAATTCGCCCTAGCGTTCGATCCAGCGACGCTCGGCGTAACCAATGCGGTCGAGCGCCGCCTCGAATCCGCACGAAATGGTGGTGGTTGCTCCAGCAAGTGTCACCGACCAAGCCACTTGCTGAATCGATCCGTCGAGATCGACGGCTTTGAGCCCAGCGTAGGTGGCTACCTCGCCCGGCAATCCGTCGCCATCATCGGTTAATGGAGTGCGATATTGAACCGTGGAATCGATTGGTAACACGGCCCCGCCAGATCGCGGCACCAACGCCACCGAGTTATCGAGCTTGAGGATAATGTTGCAATCCAGCGAGTCGGCCAAGTCGCCCAGTGCTTTCGCCGGCCTCGCGCGATCCCAGGCGACTGCGGGGCGACGATCGGTCGGCATGGCGCTGACGTCATACACAGTCTCGCTCAAGGCGATGAGGCACAATTCGGCAAGCTCGGCCGGTGTCTTTTCTGATCCGGGCACGATGACACCATCTTCGTCGCGTTGGTTGTACGAGCCCGAGAGTTCGCCGGAATTCCATTTCCAACGGCGGTCGAATAGCACCAACCTCCACACGACTCCCGCCTGATCGGTGGCGACATGACGCGATTCGATGAGGCAATCATGCAGACCGATCGTGACCTCGTTGCACGCGAGTTCGAGCGTGCCCTCGACGGTCGCCAGTCCGGTCTGCGGTACGATTTCGAGAATCGCGACTCCCGGCGAGATGCCATGGGTCAACGTGTACCAGCAACCGCGAATTTGTGCGATGCCGGGAAAGGAAACGGGATCGGGCATAGCTTAATCGATTGAGGCAGGAAGCTGATCGCGGAGCAACGTTTGGCCTACGTGGGGCGGGACGTCGGATCGCCGGTCAACGTGTCGGCCGATTCGAATTGGTAGCTCCAACTCACTTCGTAATGCGAGTTCGTGGAGCCGACGCGCTTGGGCAGCGCCCGCGTCACGCCACCCTGGTCCTGATGCCATGCGGCGGGCCAGATTGGCGACGCGGGAGTGGGATAGCCGCGCAATCCGACGGCATGTCCCTGCTGCACGACTTTGAACGGCGTAAATTGCTGAAGCTGTTGTCGAATCGGCGCACCGGCCAGCGTGCCAAGGTACGCCCACTTCGGCCCGCCGCCTGAAAAGCCAAGCGTTTCAGCCCACTCCACGACATCTGTCATCAGCGTGGGATCGACGAACTCTGCTTCCAGCTCGATTGAATAGGTGCGAAAGGTTGAGTACTCGGCCCCGAAGCCGTCGGGGAACGATGGTGGCCGCACAACGCGTACTCCACCGAGCGCGTCGGCATTCAGCAATCGGTGGGCGGTGGGTGTCATGCCATCGGGCAAATACAAAACCGCATCTTGCCCGGCGATTCGATACGCCGTCTCCAGGGACTCAATGGCCGTTGTGAGGTCCGCCTGCTCGTCGGCGTGCAACCGACCGGCGATCGACCAGCGCTCGCGCCAACCGATGGCTGAGCCGTCGTTGGATAAAAGTGCTTCGCGGCCGATGGTCAGCGCCGCTTCGCCCAGTTCGTGCCGATACGCACCGTAGCCCAGAATCATGAGGCAATCCCTAAGAAAACTTTACCTGCGCCAAGGCCCGGTGGTTACCTGATTTGGCTCAGAGTCACGACCAAATCCGGTCCGCTATCGGCGGCACGGGCCACGCCGTTCCATTGCATTAACGGTGTTTGACGAGCAGGCGTTGACGGTCCGTTGACCGGCGGCTGCCAATTCGGCAAATCGAAGATCAACTGGTCACTGCCGCGTAAAAAGGCGATCGAAGTCGACGCTCCCGCAAGTGGTAACGCCGATGGCAAGGCTCCGTAGCTACCGACCGGACTTTGGCACGACAGTGTGACCGTCCGGTCGCTTGGCGAAAATCGCGGAAAGTTCGAGCAGAACGGTCCTACGATCAGCGGATTGTCGATCGTCAGGGCGAAGTCGATGAGCGGACAGATCTCGCCGAGCAAAGAAAATGTACAATCGTTGAATCGAAACGGGTGTCCCGTGGAGTACTCGACGTCAGGAAACGACTCCAGTTCGGTCGTATCGATGCCGCCAACCACGTCGAGCGTTAACCGCAATGCTCGGCCCAGTCCTGCATCGAAGGTGGCACGCCGAACAAGGCAGCAATCAAACACGTCGATGCGATCGACCCGATCGATTCCGATCACGCGTTGACTCAAGCGTTCGCAGGGTTGATATACGTCATTGGTCGGCTCGCCTCCCAGAATCCAAGGCAGCAGCCAGCCTACTTCGCGTGAATCAGGATACAGCACCAAGGTTCCGAGCGCGAGCGCTGGCATTTTACGAGCGCGGGTCGCGCTGCGAGAGCGTGTGCCGCGCATCGCATTGGTATCGAGAATCTGTGCTCGAGGCGCGATGCTGCACCGAGCAAACTCGAAACCATGGCTGAGCGGTTGGGCACAGTCGATCGCAAGTTGTGGGCAAGGAGAGCTCATGTTTTCGGGTATGTGTTGTGATTACGGTTACACTTCGCGCGCTTCGTTGCTGGTGAACCGCAGCATGAGTGACGAGTGCAACACGCCGCGTAGCAGCGCATTGGGCGCTACGATCTCGCCAGGCTCGACGATGCAATTCAGCACTTCGCCGACACCGGCGAGCGGCTGGTCGCGGAACGCGCGGCTGAGGCGTTCACGCCACCAGAGAAACACGTCAAATCCGGTGAAATATGGTCTGTCGGCAGCGACGATCGTGATACAAACCGGGTACGTGACCTGATCCACAAGGTTGCTGCCGCCGAGCGGGTTCATTTGCTCGGTTCCCCACACCGACACGATGACCCCTGGCATTTCATAATGCGGCGGCTGCCGCACAAAATCGCGCGCCCAGGGAAGCCGCTGAACTACCACGCTTTCATCTGCCAGGCCTGGCAAGGCCAGCGACCGCACCCGGCGTTGCACCGCCAGCAAGCAACGTTCGTGCACCGAGGGCAGCCAGGTTGTCTGGCGAAACGCCGGCCAAAGATTTGGTAGGTCGCACAGGCTCATGCGGCAGACCCCTGTGTCTGCACGTTGCCATCGTCGGTCAACGGTTGGGTTGTGATTGCGGTGTCACCATCGTCGGCGAACGTCGTAAGCGTCGAGCTGGTCTTGGTCGCTTTGGCGAAAAATCGTCGCCAGGTCTGAACAACCATTTCTCGGAATGTCGACGCAACCGATGAGGGAGGGTCGATGGAAATGGCATCGAGACCGTCGGCGGAGAGTTTGAAGCCGGTCTTGTCGCTCAGCGACGCTGCGACGTGCCCGCCGCTTACGCATGCTGCGATGCTCATCAGCGCGCCGTGTTCTGCATCGCTCAGTCCGCTACTGGTCAGTCCAGAGCCATGTTGCGCGACCGTCAGCGTGGCGTGCGAAGGCG
>DASZPI010000310.1:0-2581 GCA_035550355.1 Pirellulales bacterium | reverse complement strand
ACTGCGCGCGATTCTGTCGACCTTGGCCGAGCATCGGCGCGGCATGGTGTTCGTCAACCTCGTCGATTTCGACATGATCTACGGCCACCGCCGCGACGTGCCAGGATTCGCCAAGGCGCTCGAAGAATTTGATCGGTTCCTGCCCACGTTCGAGCAACAGCTCGGCGAGCGCGATCTGGTCGTCGTGGCGGCCGATCACGGGATCGACCCCACGTACCGTGGCACCGATCACACCCGCGAGTACATTCCGCTGCTCGTCTACCAGAAGGGCGCCGTGGCACGCGACCTTGGCACGCGCGACACGTACGCCGACATCGGCCAGACCGCGGTGCACGCGCTCACCGGGCAACCGCAAGCGATGCCAGCCGGTAGGAGTTTTTTGCCGGAGCTGCTCAGCCGATGAAGCACAATCCCGTCGAGACAATCCGCCGCAAACGCGATGGCGAGCAACTGTCGTCGGCCGAACTGGCCGAATTCATCGGCGGCGTCGTGCGCGGCGAAGTGGCCGACTACCAGGCCTCCGCGTTTCTGATGGCGGTCTTCTTTCGCGGTATGACCGCTGCCGAAACCGGCGAGTTGACCCGGCAGATGCTGCTGTCGGGAGCGCAACTCGATTGGCCGAAGACCGGTCGGCCGGTTGTGGACAAGCATTCCAGCGGCGGCGTCGGCGACAAGGTTTCACTGATTCTCGCGCCGATGCTCGCCTGCTGCGGGTTGCGTGTGCCGATGATCTCGGGCCGCGGCCTGGGTGCCACCGGCGGCACGCTCGACAAACTCGAAGCGATCCCCGGATTTCGCGCCAATCTTACGCCGGACGAATTTCGCAGCACGGTGGATCGCGTAGGTTGCGTGATCGCCGGAGCGACGGCCGATCTGGTCCCCGCCGACCGCAAGCTGTACGCGCTGCGCGACGTGACCGCAACCGTGCCCAGTATTCCGCTGATCACCGGCAGCATCATGAGCAAGAAGCTGGCCGAAGGGCTCGATGCGCTGGTGCTCGACGTGAAGTGGGGTTCGGGGGCCTTCATGAAGCAACTGGACGGGGCGCGGCAACTGGCGCGATCGCTGGTCGATGTCGGCCGCGACCTGGGCCTTAAGACAATCGCCTTGGTGACCGACATGAACCAGCCGTTGGGGCGCACCGCCGGGCATGCGGTCGAGGTCGACGAATCGGTCGCAGCGCTCGAAGGCGATTGGAGCGACGACCTGCGCGAGGTGACGTTGGCGCTGGGAGTCGAGCTGCTCGTTGCTACCGGGCGTGAAACGACGCCGGATGCGGCGCGTGCCCGACTGGAGCAGAGCATTTCCAGCGGCACGGCGTTAGCAAAATTCCGCGAGATGGTGGCCGCGCAAGGCGGCAATCTCGACGCGCCGCGTCCCAAGGCCCCCGCCGTGCCGATCGTCGCTCCGCGCTCGGGATACATCTCCGCGATCGATTGCGAGTTGCTCGGACGCGCGATTGCCGCGCTGGGCGGCGGACGACAGCGGGTCGAAGACAAGCTCGATCTAAGCGTGGGGCTTGAAATGCGTGTGCGGCTGGGACAACGAGTCGCGCAAGGGCAGCCGCTGCTGAACTTGCTGGCTCACGACCGCGGACGCGAGGCTGCAGGAACGTTGGTCGAACAAGCATTTACGATCGGCGATGATCCCTTGGCGCTGCCGAAGCTCATCGTCGATCGAATCACGTAACCGGGGAGTGCGGCGATGTGGGACGAACTTGTGGCAGCGGCACTCGCAGTTCGCCAGCGCGCTTACGCGCCATATTCGCACTACCAGGTCGGCGCCGCGTTGCGCGGCAAGTCGGGCGCGGTCTACGCCGGCTGCAATGTCGAGAACGCCTCGTATGGCCTGACGCAATGCGCCGAACGCGCGGCAATCACCACGGCCGTGGCGGCCGGCGAGCGCGAGTTCACTGCCTTGGTGTTGGCAGTGCCCACCGGCGGAACGCCGTGCGGAGCGTGCCGGCAAGTCGTGGCTGAGTTTTGCCAGACACTGCCGATTCTGATTGTCGACGCCGAGGATCCGACCCGACGACTGGAGACCAACATCGAAGCGTTGCTACCCGGACGGTTTGTTCTGCACTAAGTCAGCGCAGCGACGAGGGATGGTCGAGCGCTTTGCGCAATTTCTTGAGCGCGAGTTGCATGCGGGTGAGTACGGTCCCCAAGGGCAGCTTGAGTTCTGCGCTGATCTGGATGAACTTTTTCTGATCGTACATCCGCATCCGCACCACCTGGCGTTGTTCGGCGGGTAGCTGCTCGATCGCGGCGCGGACCTGCTCGACCGTTTCGCGCCGCAACAGTGGGACATCGGGTGGAAGGGGCGAGCGGTTTTCGGTTTCGGCAAGCGTGTCGGTCGCTCGCCGGTGAATGGCCTGGCGGCGGCGAACAACGATCGCCTCGTTGTAGGCGACGCGGAACAGCCAACCTTTGACCGATTCCTCGCGTGCCGTGTGCCCCACCTCGACCAGCTTGGCAAAGGCGACTTGCAGCACGTCGTCGGCCTGGTCGCGATTGCGCAGCACACCGATCAAGAAGTTCCGCAGCTCGTCGGCGTGCTTTACGAACAATGCCGCCACGTG
>DASZPI010000309.1:0-2519 GCA_035550355.1 Pirellulales bacterium | reverse complement strand
GTGCACGATCAGCTTGCCGATCATCGAGTCGTAATACTGCGGCACCGTGTAGCCGGCGTGCGCGTGCGAATCGAATCGCACTCCGTAGCCGCCGGGAGCGAACATTCGCGTGATCTTGCCCGGCGACGGTTGAAACCCCCGATCGGGATCTTCGGCGTTGATGCGGCACTCGATCGCCGAGCCGCGCACTTTGACGTCCTCTTGCTTGAACGGCAGCGGCTCGCCCGCCGCGACCAGCAGTTGTGTCTTGATCAGGTCGATGCCCGTGACCATTTCGGTCACCGGGTGTTCGACCTGAATACGGGCGTTGACCTCGATGAAGTAAAAGTTGCCGTGCTTATCGACGATGAACTCGACCGTGCCGGCGTTGGTGTATTGGGCCTCGCGCACCAGGCGCACGGCCGCTTCGCAAATACTGCGGCGGATATCCGTGCTCAGGTGCGGCGCCGGACTTTCTTCGACTACTTTCTGGTGGCGGCGCTGCATCGTGCAGTCGCGCTCCCACAGGTGGCACACGTTGCCGTGCTGATCGGCGATGATCTGCACCTCGACGTGCCGAGGATGCTCGATGTACTTCTCGAGGTAAATGCCCGGGTTGCCAAAGGCGGCTTGTGCTTCGGCCGCTGCCTGTTGCAGCGCCGACTTCAGCGCCAGGTCGTTCGCGGCGACGCGCATGCCTTTGCCGCCACCGCCGGCCGTGGCCTTGATGAGCACCGGAAAGCCAATCTCGTGCGCGATGCGCACCGCGGCGGCTTCATCCTCGATCAGCCCTTCGCTGCCGGGAACGCAGGGAACGCCGGCGGCGCGTGCCAATTGCTTGGCTTCGTTCTTGTCGCCCAGGCGGCGCATTGCCTCGTGCGTCGGGCCGATGAAGTCGATGTTGCAACTGCGACACACTTCGTTGAAGTGGGCGTTCTCGCTCAAGAAACCATAGCCGGGATGGATCGCCTGCACGTTGCCGATCTCGGCTGCGCTGATCACGCGATCGATTTTCAGGTAGCTGTCGGCGCTGCGCGCGGGTCCGACGCAGTAGGCTTCGTCGGCAAGCTCCAGGTATTGCGAGCCCCGGTCGGCCTCGCTGAAGATTGCGACGGTTTCGATGCCCAATTCGCGGCAGGCGCGAATCACGCGCAATGCAATTTCGCCGCGGTTGGCGATGAGTATGCGTTTGAACATGGTCAGCGGTCAGCGCTCAGCAGGCAGCGGCAGCCGGCAAGCGATCGGAATTGCCTGTCGTAGCTGATCGCCGAAAGCTGGTGGCGGATGGCTATTTCTCCGGATCGATTTTGAACAGCGGCTGTCCGAATTCGACCGGAGCGCCGTTTTGCACGAGCACGGCCACGACCTTGCCGGAACACTCGGCGGGAATTTCGTTGAAGACCTTCATCGCCTCGATAATGCAGACCGTGGTATCGGGACCGACGTGGTCGCCGACCTTCACGAACGCCGGACTTTCGGGGTTCGGCGAAGCGAAGAAGGTGCCTACCATCGGGCTCTTGATGGTCTGGTGCTTTGAATCGTCGGCAGCCGCGGGCGCCGCCTCGGCCGAAGGCTTGGCGGCTGCCGGGGCGGGCGCTGGGGCCCGTGCCACTTCGTACCCGCCAAGAACCATCTCTTGGCGCTTGCGTAGCCGAATGCGCGTGCCGCCGTCGCGAAGGTCGATTTCACCGAGGTCGTGCTCGTTCATCAGCTCGACCAAACGGCGCAATCGTTTCACGTCCATGATGTCGCCCGGATTGGGCTGTTGATTTGCCATGCCGCATTCCGCGTGGGGTTACGAGTGATGAGTTATGGGTTATGAATTTACGAACTCATAACTCATAACTAAACACTCAGACCTTTTGCACCATCTGTTCTAGCTGCTTCGGTACGTCGGTTAGCACTTCGTAGCCGCTTTTAGTGACCAGTACGTCGTCTTCGATGCGTACACCGCCCCAGTCTGGCAAATAGATGCCCGGCTCGACGGTCACCACCATCCCAGGCCGCAGTGGCCGGTCGTTGGCCGAGCTCAGCCGCGGCGCTTCATGAATATCGAGCCCCAAGCCGTGCCCCAGCCCATGACCAAAGTGCTTTCCGAACCCGGCGTCGGCAATCACTTGCCGTGCAACCTGGTCCACCTCGCGCCCGGTGATGCCGGGCCTGACGGCGGCGATCGCACGTTCCTGGGCTTCGAGCACAACTCTATACACAGACTCAAGTTTGGGCGAGATTTTACCGGTGACCACGACACGCGTCAAGTCGCTCTTATACTGCCGCGCTGTGGCGCCCCAATCGATCAAAACGAAGTCGGCCGAGCCGATTTTCTCGTCGGTCGGTCGGGCGTGCGGCAGGGCCGCGCGCTTGCCGACGGCGATGATCGGCGGGAAGCTAGCCCCCTTGGCGCCGAATAACCGCATCTGGTGCTCGAGGTCGTCGGCAACCTGCTTTTCGGTCGATTCACCACGTAATGCCGCACGGATCACCGCGAACCCGCGCTCCGCCATCCGCGCGGCGGCACGGATCTCGTCGACCTCTTGCTT
>DASZPI010000308.1:0-4823 GCA_035550355.1 Pirellulales bacterium | reverse complement strand
CGACCTGCGTGAGCAATTACATGGCCGGGCAAACGCTGAACGGCCTGACCATCTCGGTCTACGAAGCCGATCCGACGACCGGCAATAACATCGGCGCGTGGACTGCCGCGTCGCTGACCAACTGCGTGGCGGTCGAGGTGACCGCGACGTATTCGCCGATGACGCCGACCTTCAGCATGCTGCCCAACGGATTGCCGATGCACGCCAAGGCCATCATGTACAGCGAAGGCAATTGAGGCACACGATCAAGATGAAAACGCATCGCCCGTCCGACGATCGCCGCCGAGGAACCGTGCTCCCCTTGGTGGCGATCGCGCTGATTCCGGTGTTGGGCTTTCTGGCGTTGTCAATCGATCTGGGACTGATCGCCATCGCCCGCACGCAAAGCCAGAACGCGGCCGACAACGCCGCGATCGCTGCGGTGCGAACGCTCGACGGTTCGACGACCGGCAACACCTCGAGGGCGACGTCCAACGCCCAGCAGGCCGGCACCCTGAGCGCGGTCCTGGGCCAGTCGATCAAGTCGAGCGAGATGACGATCACGCACGGCAGCTATCACTACGACACAACCAGCCAGGCGTTTTCGGCGCAGTTTCCGCCGGTCTCGCCCGATATCTACAACCTCACGCAAGTGGTCGTCGCCCCCGCGCGCGCCGGGTTCTTCTCGCGCGTTTTTGGGTTGACCAGCTTCAACATCTCGGCCACGGCCCAGGCGGCGTACCGCCCGCGCGACGTGGCGATCGTGCTCGACTTCTCGGGCTCGATGAACAATGAAACCGACGTTTGGAACTGCGAAAGCTACCTGGGCAACATGCAGAACACGCCCAACAACACCGATCCCGCGTTTCCGCATTGGGGCATCTACGCCCCCAGCTATTCGAGCCTGGCAAACTTGCAGTGCACGAGCAGCGACTCGCGCGTCGGCAAGTGCAACATCACGATGGCCGTCGGCGGCGTGTCGGCGCTCGTGGGAGATTTTTACGCCAACAATCGCGGCGGGAGCGCAGCCTCAGCCTTCACGTCGGCTGCCGCCAGTGTGACCAACACCACGCAGCCGGGCGATGCTTATCTGACCACCTCGAGCAACAAGTCAGGCAATCCGCCCGGACGCACGATCGCCGAAATCACGGGCAGCAGTAGCGTCAGCAATTCAACGAACACGAATTTCGTGAAAAACGGGTACAAGCAATTCACCGGCAAACCGTTCAACGGCTATCAGCAGGGGCCCGGCTACTGGGGCAAGACGTTCTTCATTTGGCCGCCCGATCAGACAAACGACTGGCGGAAGAAGTACTTCTTCCTCAGCGACGGCAAGACGCAACTGAACGACAACACGAAGCTTTGGGATTCGGGCGGCAACTGGCAGGACCCGCCGGGCAATTACCAGATCAACTACAAGGCCATCCTCGCCTGGATCAAGCAGAACCCCAATCCATTTCCCAACCAACTGCGTGCCGGCAACATCCTGTATTACAGCAGCATTCCGCCCGACGTGCCGGCCAGCGCCTACGACCACACGCAGCCAAACTCGAACATTACCAACCAGGACCAAAGGTTTTGGAAGGAGTACATCGACTTTGTCATTGGCGTGTGGCGCGACCCGGGCGGAAACATTCAGCGCCCCGGGAATCCATCGTGCAGCTACGGTCCTGACTTCGCCTGCGGTGACGGTTCGAGCGTTTCGATCACGGGGCCCGACTCGGCCACCAAGTACGGCACCGTGGCGTTTGTTGCCCCCAGCGACAACCCGCTGCGGCCGCGACACCGTTTGTGGTTCGGGCCGATGACCATGATCCAGTACATGCTCGACTCGGGCATCAACCCCGGCACGACGCACGACGTGTCGATGGTTCCGGCCAAACTGGGCATTGCCGGCGCGATCACCGACATTCAGAACAACCATCCCAACGACATGATTTCGCTGATCTATTACAGCCGACCCACGTTCAGCGGCGAAACAGGGCAGGGGCAGTTCGATTCGCCCATTTACTCGCTGGGCCGCAGCTATGCCACGATGATTACCGATCTGTGGTACCCGCCGAACAGCAGCGCCAGCGATGTGCGGCCGTGGGACGCGAACGGCAACCTGACGCCGGGCGCCCACGGCGACTACGACAGCAACACGGCCACGAGCTACGGCATGATGCTGGCCTACAACCAGCTCAGCGGCGCCGCGTCGCTCCGCAGCAGCGGCATGGGAGGCTACGGGCGCAAAGGCGCTCAGAAGCTGGTGATTCTCGAGACCGATGGCATGGCAAACGTTTCGACCAACGCCACGTCCACGGCCGGCTCGGCGTACAATTCGTACTTCAATATCGGACCTGCGAATTCGTACAGTGCCGGCTCGAACGACCCGGCGAACGAGACGATCAGCATTGCGCGCCAAATCTGCGCGTTGTACAACGATTCGACCAACGGCCTGCCCGGCTTCGCCACGGGCAGCAAGCCGGTGACGATCCATTGCATCGCCTTCGGGGCGATCTTCGAGTCGACGACGCCGTCGAGCATCAATGGTCCGGGAATCTCGATGCTGCAAAGCATCTCGACGATCGGCGGCACTACATTCCCCAGTTCGTCCACGGATCCGACGAACGGCTACAAATGGTGCATCGGCACGCTCAGCCAGCGCCAAACCAAATTGCAGCAGGCGTTCACCACGATCATGGACAGCACCGTGCCGATCGTGCTGATCAAGTAACCGGCCGACGCCGGCATGCAGGATCGCCGGCTAGCGCACGCGGGTCGTGAACTTCACGATGCCCCCTTCGCCTGGCAGCACCGCGTTGACAATCTCCCAGCGCAGCACCAGCGAGTCGTGCTCGTTGGGCGAGCTCGAGAAGCGTGCGTCGACGCTCGATACCGCGCTGTTGGCGACGTACTCCAACCGCGTGACCAGGTTGTCGACGATCACGATGTTGCCCACCGGTTGGTCGCCGACGTTGTCGAAGCGAATCGTGAAATCGACCGTCTCGCCGGGGTTGGCCAGCGGCGTGCTCGCGACCTTCATCAGCCGCAGTTTGGGGCAATGGCGCAGGTCTTTGAACTCGTAGATGAGCTGCCCTTTCTCGACCGCAATCGCGGCCGCCGGGGTGCTGTAACCGATCTGCACCTGCGGCGCCTGCGTGGCGGTCCACTCGATCGCGGCATCGATTGCCAGGGCCAACTGCGCCCGCTCGGCATTGTCCATCATGCCCGTGCGAATGATGCTGAAGTTTTCGTACGGCAGCAGGCCATCCTGCACGCCGCGCAACGGCACGAGCGCCTTGGCCAGACCTTCGTGCTGTCGCTGATCGAACTCTTCAGGCAGCCGCGCGGCAATGCCGCCGATCGGCTGCTCGTTCTGCTTGCTTGAAGTGACGATCGCCAGGTCGTCGAACCGCGTGGGGGGCAACGGCTGCGCCACGCCATGCGTCACGTCGATCTGCTCTCCCGCCGCCAAGCGCGACACCACCCGCACGGCGCCGAACCGCGGGGCATACACGCACACGCGGTTCGATGGTTCGACCAGGGTGTGGCCATCGACCGCGTCGTAATGGGCGACGGTGTCGCTGGCGTCGAGGCCGTAGACTTGCCATTCGGGCGATACCAGCACTCCCGGCGGCGCGTCGCCGCCGTCGCACAGGTATTCGCCGGCCGAGTTGACGCGTGCGATTCCGGTGGGACCGCACGGCTGCGGCAGCCCCGTGCAGAACATGCAGTTGCACTGCGGCATGTTGGCCGGCGGACACGGGTTCGGCCCCAGCGCGGTGCCGTCGGCGTTGCATGCCCGGCGCATCAGGGCCGCGTTCGGATCGGCCGCGCGGCACGAACAAAGAATCAACGTGCCCAAGGCGATCAACGCCCACCGCCAGGCCGTTTCGCCGCGGCTGGCAGCGCGCGAAGCATCGACCACGCGCAGTCGGCTGCGGCTCATCGCTGCGCTCCCTCGGCGCCGTCGGCCGATTCACGGGAGCGGTCGACATACGCCGGCAGGGCAGGGGGGTGGAATAGCTTCAGCGGCGGGCAGCCGAACAGAAATTGCATGTCGGCCCCGTCGCGATCGTCCGGCAATCGACCGCCCAGCCGCACAATGGCGACCGGTCGGCCACGCTCGTCGGCTTCGACCAACGGATCGGCGCCCGGACCGGCATCGAACCACGATGTATGTTGCGGGTTGCCCTGGTTCGGCAACGCCTGCTGCGGGTCTTCCAAGTACACGACGCGCGTGATGAAGTGCCCGGCCAGCGCCAGGTGCAGATCTTCGGGCGTCAGTTCGATCGGGATCGCAAAGCGCGTTTCCGCGCCGGCCGGCGGATACAAGCGATCGACCAGCTCGACCGTCGGAAACACCTCGCGCCCTTCGTAGCCGGGAATGTTCGTCACGCGAAAGCGGTACACCGGGCCGACCAGCAGACCGACCGTGGTTGGTGTTGCCACCGGCTCGGTGAACGTGCCGTCGGCAGCGACGGCGATCCCCACACCGGGCTCGGCCAAAAACTGCACCGGTTGAAACCAACCGACCAGCGGCCCGCCGCGGATTAGCCGCGCCGCACCGGCCATGCCCGGAGGCAAGCCTGCCGGGAGCAGCGTGTGCTGGCTGGGCTGCGCGTTGCGAATGTCGGGTGCTTGAGCGCCAGCGACTCCGGCCAGCGCCAGCATGATCGCGGCGACCGACACGGCTCGGAGAACGTTCGCGCTGCTCATGATGGTGGCCGACATTTCGTGATGAAACATTAGCCCCCGGCGTTGTCGCCGGGGGCTAAACATTACGTAGGATTCAGATCGACGTTCTGCTATTGCGCCTCGCCCGGCGGGCAGGGGCAGTTGTCGCCGAAGCCCGCGGG
>DASZPI010000307.1:0-2113 GCA_035550355.1 Pirellulales bacterium | reverse complement strand
CGCCGGTTCGATCTGCCCTACCTCGATCCCCAGGGTTCTTGCCGCGGCAGCCCGGTCGCCTCCGTGTTCCCGCACGGCGTCCGCGATTTGCTGGTCGGTTTTCGGATCGTACTGTTGCTTCGGACCTCGTTTTGTTTTCTTTGGCTTCCGCTGACCTGTTTCAGCCGGCGCAGGCGGCGGCTCGCTCAACTCTCGCGCGGCAGCTGGATCGGCGAGCGCTTGCGTCCGCGCTCGGTACAACGTTGCCTCGTACGCGTTGAGCGTCGCAAGGAACGCCCCCGCTTCCGCCGGCGGAAGGGGGCGGGCGCGCTGCAGGTCGTCCAGCAAGTCGTTCAACCAGCCCGCCGGCTTACCGGCGATGCGTTCGATCGTTGATCGGTCCGCGGCAGAAACTTTGCAAGCCTGTTTGAATTCCTCGATCGGCCATTCCGCGTTGTTGCCCTTCGCCTTGTCGGACAAATAGAACTTCACCGCCTGTACCGCATCGCGAAACGCATCGAAAAAAACTTCCCAGTTATGCGAAATAATCCGCTCGGTGGCGGGTGGTCTAGCGAATTGCGGGCTCTCGTTGTTCGCATCCTCCCTGGGGGTACCCGCTTGCATCTGGTCCCAAGCTTCGCGCAAAGCCCGCACCGCGGGGCGGAGCAGTTCGTCGATTCCCTCGACCGTGGTTATCGTCAGTTCGTGATCGAAAATAGCATCGACTCGCGCGCGTGCAGTATCCGGAATGCCCGTTAGCTCCGCGAGACGTCGCCGTGCTTCCGCAGCCTTGGCAGCGGGGCCAGCCACCATCGCCCGAATCGTGGCGTTGGAGTAGCACTGCGCGAGCTGGTTGCGCTTAGCGTCCGCCGCCTGGTGTATCTCATCGGCAATCTGGTCGATGAACCCTATGTGTCCTGTGGCACGGGTCGGGTAACGATCAGTGCATGTGAACGCCGGCTCAGCTCGTGGAATCACGATCGCTGCCTCCATTGTCGGCCAAACGACCTCGGCCCTAACAGGATCGACCAGCGAGAGCGGCAAGTCGCGGTTGAACAGCGTCGGCCAATACGTGCCCTCAACCGACTTCGGCTCGGGATAGTGCCGTAGCAACGCGAGTACCTGGTCGGCATCGCCTTTCAAAGCGATTTTCAACAAATCGATCGCAATTCGAGCACGCAGGTCGTCGGCATTCAGGCCGAGCACGTGCGCGCTATAGCCGGCTTCCGTCATCGCCTTGCCGAATTCGGCAAAGCGCAGCGCGCAGTTTTCCTGCCATTCGGCCAGCGTCTCGTTTCCGCGTATCGTTGCCGTAGTGAGGCGATCCCATGCCGCAATTACCGGTTCGCGCCGCCTGCGTTGCGCGGCGTGCTCGTCGCGAAGTCGTCTAAACTCTTTCGTGCGTTCCCGCGCCTCGTGAACCGATGCCGGAACGTCGGCGCCATCCGGTTCGACATCGAACACCGTTGCCTCTTGTTCGTGCGCGTGCAATCCTTCGGCCGCATCAATGGCACGCGTGACGTCGAGGGCAAGCGAATTCAGGTCGGGGAAGAACTCGCAATAATCGTGGAAGTCACCATCGTTGCTTGTACCTGCCGCACGGATTTTCTTTTTCAACTCCCAAGCCCTTATCAGTTGCGCAGCGACGGGCGCGCAATCTTGCGGGCGCGTCTCTCGCCACACGCGGTCAGCTTCGCCGATGGCCTCGTCGAACGCCTCGAACGCCGGCCGGATGCGCTCCCACGCCGTCGGGTCGTATCGGCCTGAACGTTTGTCGGCCTCGAACGCTCGGCCAAGTTTCGAGGCGAGCAGAGCTACTTGCCGCGCAGCTTCCAGAAACGCCGTCGACGCAGCGCCGCCTTGCATGATGCACCTATGCCATCGACGGACGGGGCCGCCGCTGGCGTGGCGTAGGTGCTCGTCACATCCAGCGGCGGTCGCTTGGCCGGTAGCTACCCGGCGCGCCCGATCGATCGAATTATCGCCGGCTTCATCATTGCGCCAACCCCGCGCAACGAACCCCCAAAGCCCCCCGGCGTGAACCGCGATTATTCGGAAATGCGGCCCCGTTGATAGCTCAGCACCGAAACGATTGTACGCGCCTAATTGCCTGCTAAATTCCAGCTATGCCAAT
>DASZPI010000306.1:0-1670 GCA_035550355.1 Pirellulales bacterium | reverse complement strand
GGGCTGGTTCATCGAGCGCCGCTGGAGAAATTCAATCGCACGACGGCGACCGTGACGTCATCGTTGCCGCGCACGAAATCGCGATACAACATGCCGGCCACCAGGCCGGGATGCCGGCGCGCAAGCCCCGGGTAAGCCGCGAGTGTCCACCGACTTTGCAAACCGTCGGAGTGCATGACGAGCAGCCCCTGCGCGGGGCACGTATAGCTGAATTCCTGGACCTTGCGCATCTCACCGCCGACGATGCCGTTGTGCGACACGAGACCGCGACTTTCCTGCTCGCCGTCGACCGACCGAAGCCGACCGGCGATGTTGCCCACTCCCGCGTACTTTAGTTCTGCGCGGTGTGCATCGACCCGGGCGGCGGCCATGGCGCCGCCGCGGGTTCCGTGCATCCTTCGATTCGCCGACTGAAGCAATTCGCTCAAGGTCATGAACGGATCACCGTCGAAAACATCGGCCGCGGTTGCGGCGGCTTCGGCGGCCAGCGGGCCGTGCCCCAGGCCATCGACAATCATCAGCGACAGTTCGTCTCCACGTTGGCACAGCCGCCAACTGTCGCCGCATTGAGTTTCCCTTGGCGCGGGACGGCTCACAACGCTCCACGCGAAAGATTTCGAGTCGCGAGCCTGTGGCGCGGTGGTGCCCAGGCGGGCGAACACGATCGTTCCCGAGGGTTGCCCGGAATAGACGTCGAACTCGGTCGCCAGGCGTTTGACCGCGCCCAGGCCGTTTCCCGCCGTGCCGCCGCTGGAATAGCCGTCTTCCATGCAGCGCTCGACGTCGGCCATACCAGGCCCGCGATCGACCGAGGCAAAGTCGATTTGCTGCTCCGCGCCGTCGGCGATCGCGGTGATTAGCAATTCGCCGCCGGTTGCGTAGCGTGCCAGGTTCGTCGCCAGTTCGCTGGCAATGATCGTCGCGCGACCGCATTCGGCTTCGCCCAGACCGATTTCCTCGGCCAGGCGGAGAGTTCGCCGCCGCGCTTCGCCCACCTGGCTGATTTCGGCCACTGGGACCATGGAGTGGCGAACGAGCATTGGTACGGCCTGACCCTCATTTCCAACGCGCGATCATGACGCGCGTGCCCGCGCCAACCTTGCTTTCAATGTCGAACTCGTTGACCAACCGCTTTGCACCCGAGAGGCCCATGCCCATGCCCTGTCCGGTCGTCCAGCCGTCGGTCATGGCCAGTTCCAGGTTCGGAATTCCCGGGCCTTCGTCGATGAACGCCAGCCGCACTCCTTTGCGCAGACCGTCTTCGAGGACCTCGTAAACCATTTCGCCACCGCCACCGTAGATCACGGTGTTGCGCGCGAGTTCGCTGGCGGCAGTAACCATTTTTGTTTGATCGACCAGACTAAAGCCGGCCGCTTGTACGAGCTTTCGCACCCTTTGCCGCGCCAACACAATGTCTTGTTCAGTTTTCAAAGGCAGAGTGTCGTTGCTGATGACGGCCATGCGACGCCCCCTAATGGCTGGGCATGGAACGGAGCAATTCCATGCCGCGTTCCACGTTCAGGGCGGTCTTCACGCCGCGCAGCGAAAGCCCCAGTTCGACCAACGTGATCGCGACCGCAGGTTGCATGCCAACGACGACCGTTTGCGCGTCAAGAATGCTCGACATCCCCGAGATGTTGGCGATCATCCGACCGATGAACGAATCGACC
>DASZPI010000305.1:0-4491 GCA_035550355.1 Pirellulales bacterium | reverse complement strand
CTGGTTGCGCTCGACGAGGTCGCACAGTCGCCGCTGCAATCGGTCTGGCAGTTCCGCGCGACCACTCACCAGCGCGTCGTCCAGCGACATTCCACGTAGCTCGGTAAACAGCGCCTGGTGCGCCAGCGCACGCAACGTGAGTTCTGGACTCTCAGCCCGCGTCGAGTAGTAGCGCAGCGCTGCAGGACGTTCATCGACACAATAACGGACCAGACCATTGACAATCACCGCCTCGGCGCCGCTGCCCACCAACAAGGGAAACTCTTCATCGCCATGCGGCTTGCTCCACAACAACGGCGCTGCGAACAACGACTTATCGTTCACAGCAAACCCGATAGGCATGGCGTTGATGCGCTTCACGGCAACACGGCGCACGCTCCCCAGCGGGTAGGGCAACGTGAAATGAAGCCCTGGAAGCAGCGGATCGTCGATGTAAAATCCCAGCCTGACATAGCTGCCCACCTCTTCGGGGGCGATTACGACGATGCCGCTCGTCGCCCAGATGGCGAGCGCCATGAGAGACAAGCCGCTCGCCGCTTTGGGCAGCCAGCGGTGAACGACTGCGTCGATCGGGGGCGACCCCTGGTTGGTTTCCTCGTGTTGATGCGATCGCCAGAGCAGCGAACGCACAATTGACCGCAAGACAAGGCTTGAAGTTAAGGCGTCACGGACTCGCACGCCCGCGCTGTATGCGAATGCCGCGCGCAGCACTGTCTCGCTCGCTAGCGCCAACATCCAGAACAGGATGGCCCCGGCAAACACCTTGGGAACCATCGGCCAAAAGCTTGAGACCGCAATACTGCCCGCGGCGAGCAAGCACGTGCCCGCTTGCTCGACGACAATTGCCAAGACGATGGCGTCGACTTTAGCTTGTGCCCCTTCGCCGTCGGCTGGTAGTGCTCGCAGCGCTGCGCCGACGCTGACAGATGCGCAGCCCCAAACAAACAATGTGCCGATCGCGCCCCAGGCAATCTGAATTGGCAACGTGCAGCTATGGCCGCGGTACAGAAGCCACGCTGCGCTTGCGGCAGCGGCAACACTCGCGAATATCGTCAATGCTGTCGCACGAACACTACCACGCCCCCACGGCCGGACGAGCCAGAGCTGTGCAGCGCCGGCAAACGCTAATCCGGAAAGTGCGCTGAGCAACGCATTGCGATTGGAAACGCCGATCGCCGCTTCGGCGCTCGCAATCAGGACTAGCAATAGTGCAATGACGATCGGCATCGCGTTCAATCTGGTTAAGAACTCTTGAGGTACGGGGCGGCAATTACACTCGGCGCACTGCTGCCTGGGGGCGATCGTGGACGGTCGCGTGAAATACGGCAATTCATCAAATTGACGCACCCATTCAGGGGGCATTTCCCGGAAAGCGCAAAGCTGCTTGCGATGAGTTGACGCTCGGCAGCGATCGCCGCAAGATGACCCAACACCCATCCCGAATCGTTTCGTCGTTGGAGACTCAATGAACATTGCCCGAACCGTTCCGTTCACGCTCGTGACCTTGGCCTGTTGTGCATGGACAACCGCTTCGGTCGGGCACGATACGTGGGTCGAAACCAACACCAACTTAGTCCGCACGGGTGACGTGGTGTTCATCGAGTTGCGGCTCGGCAACCATGGCAACGACCATCGCGACTTCAAGCTGGCGAGCAAGGTCGCTTTGGAAAAATGCACCTGGCTTGTACGCGATCCCGAGGGCAAGGAATACGACTTAAAACCGCAGGCGATCGACAAGGGATACGCGCCCAACGAAGGCTATTGGAGCGCTCGCTTCGTCCCCACAAAGCCGGGCTTGTATTCCGTCGTTCACACGGCCGACTCCGGCCATCTGACAACGCGCGGCATCAAGAGCGGCAAGACATATTTCCTGGTCAGCGATCGGCTCGACAAGATCGCTCCGGCATCAGACGACTACACGCGCGCCTGCGGCCATTCGCTGGAGATCGTCGCCGAGGCGAATCCCGTCGCCCCGATGGGTCCTGGAGTACCGATCAAGGTGCGCGCTATGTATCGCGGCAAGCCGATGCCCGAAGCGCGCGTATCGTTCGTACCTCAAGGCGTCACGTTGGCTGAGGGCTTTGACTCACAGTACGAACAAACGACCGACAGCGAAGGACTCGCGACATTTACGCCACGCGAAGGAAATCGCTACCTGATTGTCGTCCATCGCCATGAGCCGGACGAGAAAGGCCCCGGCTTCGACCAAACGCATTACTCGGCCACGCTCACGGTCTACGTGCCTCAAATCTGTCCTTGTTGTGATTGAGTCCCGCGATGATCATCGACAAAAGTCCGGTCGCCGCTGCGTCTCTCGTGGCTCGCAGGAAGTCGAGTTAAGAGAGGTTCATGGACGCGCTGACCGCAGCGTAGAATCGCTTCCAAAGCACATGCGATACTTCGATGGCAAAAGGCCCGACACCGTTCCACACGGAAACGCTTGGTCCGGTGCGACGATCACTCTCGTGAATCAGACGAAGGAGATCGCCAAGGGGATTCATTTGATTCCCACAATCTCCGAAGTAAAGGGCTCGTCGGAGATGGCGGAGCTTTCGCTGGCGATCGCCACGCCCGAGGGCCTGGTCGTCATAACCGGCTGCGGCCATTGCGGCATCGAAAAAGTGCTTGAGGCCGCCTCGACTCTCGATCGACGCATCCGCTTGTTGGCTGGCGGCTTCCATCTCGTGAATCACTCAGAGGCCGAGATCGAGCGGATTGGAGCGAGCCTACGAAACCATTGGAACGTCCAAGCTGTCGCGCCGGGGCATTGCACGAGCGAGCAAGGATTTCTCACGCTGCTACGGCTCTTCGACCGTCGGTATTTGTATGCCGGCGTAGGCGAGGTGCTCCCGCTACCGTGATTGGCGCACAATTGTTTGCTGGTTTGCCGCCATCGTCGCAACTTGATTTGCAGCAAGCGCTCACAGCGTGCTTTGCGCTAGGCGTTTCGTGGTTGCCGGGATATAAGTGACGCGATCGACAGCAACCGGGTTACTGTCGAGCAATTTCATCAAAAGGGATTGAACATGAAACGAACTATTCTCGGGTTCAGCTTGGCCTTGGGACTCGGCTATGGGCTTGCGCAATTCGGCACGCTTCCGCTGAGCGCTGTCCGACAAGCGGAAGCGGCGGATTCATCGGACGATTCCGTTCAGAAAATCGTTGTGCACTTAACAGAGTCGGAAGGTGAAAACGCCCTGCACTCGGCGCTGATGGCGTTCGGCCTGGCCACCGCGCTGCAAAAACAATCGGCGACGGTCACCGTCATGCTCGACTCTGAAGCCCCGTCGCTGGTAAAAGCGTCGTGGGCCGACCGATCGCTTTACAAATCTCGCCGTGAACAGAGCCCCATGACGTTGGGCCGAGCCATCAAGGGATTTGTAGACGCTGGCGGAACGATCGTGTTGTGCCCGCACTGCGCCGCGAGCTGTGGATGCGACACCAAAAACATTACCACGGGTGCCAAGCTCGGCCAGCAAGGCGAACTCGCGCGAGTCGTTTTAGAGGCCAACAAAATCCTCGACTATTGAAGTTATCGCCCGTGGCAGGCGCTCGCCCGGGCTGTCCTTTACGGACTCGGCGACGGAATCATAGCCACTCTAAAGCCGGCTGTGTCGGACGCGCCCGCGGCGGCACGCCCCTTACTGATGCCGACACTCCGGCAGTAAAACTGAACGAGCGTGCGGAATTGTGACTTGCTTAGAGTCGCAAGGTACAAGCACATGTTCTACGCAAGACGGGTCAGTTCTCGCGTTTCGGGAACTACCCATCTGGAATTGTCCGAAGCCTTTCACTTGTCATAGGCGTCCCCGTTTTGTCCCCAGCGAATACGTGCGAGGCGAGAGCGGACGAGAGTCGTCGATGAGACTTCGGAACTATCGGCAACTTCTAGTTCCAAGATCGAAAGTCGATCAGAAAAAAATCAAACGAGCGAGTGAATCGACTGGGGACAAACTGGGTACGACATTGGCAATTCTGATTGAGTTGCAGTAAAATTGTTTTTGCGTTTGGATGTGTTTTGAAATCACGACCAGGGAATAACTTGCAACGCTGGATCAACGTAACGACCATGCTATTTCAACATGGTCCCGACCCGTTCGAATCCTAGTTCCAGCTTGTCCTCATCTGAGCTGCGATGAGTAAACTGCTGACGCCCTCAGACGCGGTGATCGACGTGGAGGCCCCCCCTGTCGAGGACTCGGGTTTCAGCGGTCGATGCTTTCAAAAAAACCTGGTTACGACGGCATAGACGGAACAAGCTGCTGCCAAAGGACTTGCTGCAATTGCTCTAAAGCTGGAATAGCGAATTACCCGTCCGGGAAAAAACGCTATTCCAAACTTCCTCCCCTTGGGATCAAAAACCCTCCGCAAATGCATCGAGGAATAGCGGCGGGGAACGAATTGAACGCAGGCTTCGACCAGGCCTGTTGGTGAAAAGACGCAAACGAACCCCGGGGGAACGGGACACCAATTGAACTTTTTCTGGCAGGA